>JAIXTR010000531.1 GCA_027483845.1 Caulobacteraceae bacterium
CCCAGCAGCCACAGGGTCGTCACGACCGCGATGGCCATGCCGATCATGCCGTTGCGGTTGCCCGCCTGGCTGGTGGTGGGCGAGCTCAGGCCGCGCAGCGCCAGGATGAACAGCACCCCGGAGACGAGGTAGAGGATGGCCGCGATATTGGCGTTCATGGTTGGCGCCCCCTGCCCCAGCTCTACTTCGACTTCTTCTTGTACATCGCCAGCATCCTCTGGGTGACGAGGAAGCCGCCGAAGATGTTGACCGCCGCGAAGGCGGCCGCGACGGCGCCGGCGCCCTTCGAGACCAGGATGCTGCCGGTCAGTTCGCCGCTCGTCCCGCTGGCCGCGGCGGCCAGAAGGGCCCCCACGATGATCACCGAGGAGATGGCGTTGGTGACGGCCATCAGGGGCGTGTGCAGCGCCGGCGTGACGCTCCAGACCACGTAGTAGCCCACGAAGATCGCGAGCACGAAGATCGCCAGGCGGAAGACCGTGGGATCGACATCCATCGTTTCAGCTCCGGATCAGGCTTTGAGGTTGGGGTGGACGATCGCGCCGCCGTGGGTGACCAGCGCGGCCTTCAGGATCTCTTCCTCGAGGTCGGGGGCGAAGGCTCCCTCCTTGGTGAGGAACAGGCCGGCGAAGGCGAAGAGGTTGCGGGCATAGAGGGCCGAGGCGTCGGTGGCGATCCGGCCGGGCAGGTTGGCGACGCCCAGGATCTTCACCCCGTTGGCGGTCACCGCGACCTCGCCAAGCTTCGCGCCCTTGACGTTGCCGCCCTGCTCGATGGCTAGGTCGACCAGGACCGAGCCCGGTTTCATCGAGGCGACCTGGGCGGCCGTCACCAGGCGCGGCGCGGGCCGGCCGGGGATCAGCGCCGTGGTGATGACGATGTCCTGCTTGGCGATGTGGCTGGAGGTGAGCTCGGCCTGCTTAGCCTGGTATTCGGCGCTCATCTCCTTGGCGTAGCCGCCAGCGGTCTGGGCGTTCTTGAACTCCTCGTCCTCGACGGCGAGGAACTTGGCGCCCAGGCTTTCCACCTGCTCCTTGGTGGCCGGCCGCACGTCGGTGGCGGTCACCACCGCGCCCAGACGCCGGGCCGTGGCGATGGCCTGCAGACCGGCGACGCCGACGCCCATGACGAAGACCTTGGCCGCGGCGATGGTGCCCGCGGCGGTCATCATCATCGGCATGGCCTTGCCATAGGCCTCCGCGGCTTCGATGACCGCGCGATAACCGGCCAGATTGGCCTGGGAGGACAGCACGTCCATCACCTGCGCGCGGGTGATCCGCGGCACGAATTCCATGGCGAAGGCGGTGGCGCCTTGAGCGGCCAGGGCGTCCAGCGTCCCGCGCTCCATGTACGGGTTGAGCGTGGCTGCGACGATCGCGCCTGACTTCAGCGCCTTGATCTCCTCGGCCTCGGGGCCACGGACCTTGAACAGGATGTCGGCCTTGCCGATCGCCTCGGCGCCGGTCGTGGCGATGGTCGCCCCGGCGGCGGCATAGTCCGCATCCGGATAGGCCGCGGCGACGCCCGCGCCGGTTTCCACGATCACGGAATAACCCGCGCCGATGAGCTTCTTCACCGTCTCTGGGACGGCGGCCACGCGGGTCTCTCCGGCGCGACGCTCCTTGGTGACGGCGATAACGGCCATGGTCCGCGAAATCCCCCGATTGGCCCGATTGCGGCGCGACCATAGGGGGCGTTCTCATGCCTTGTCCAGCCGCCCGAAAGGCCGATTTCGAACAGTTGTTTGAAATTTCCTGCCGCGCTGCAGCATGGCGGCGCAACATTCTGCCGACGCGTCCCTTGGAGGGGACGGGCGGCGCAAGGGCCTGCCTTCACAGGGAACGCCGTTCACCGGGCGCCGCCGGATTTCCACAGGTCCCGACATGACAAAGCCTCCGCCAAGGCGGAGGCTTGCCGGTGTCTCAGCCGTATCGGCTTAGTGGGCGTCGCCGCCCTTCTTCTCGCGCAGCAGCACCACGCCCAGCACGGCCATGATCACGGCCGCGGCCGCCGAGCCGAGGAACCCGGTCTTGGTGCAGAACAGCAGGATGAAAAACAGGAGGCCGGCGCTGAGGAACAGCGAGCCCCACTTCGTCAGGCCCATGACCAGGTGATAGGTCGAGGTCTGCTCGGCAATGTCCATCGTGCCGCGCTGGTAGTCGGACGGGGCTCCGGCCATCTGGATTTCACTCTCGGATCAAAGGACGACTGCGGGGGCGATACACGAACCGCCCGCCCGGTTCAATGCGGCCAAACGCCAAGCAGGGTGCGAATGGTCGACACCAGGGCTAGCGGCTGGTCGATCAGCACATGGTGATGCGAGTCGGGGATCTCGATGTTCGTCACCTGGCTATCCAGGAAGCTGGGCACGCCGGGGCCCCGCGGTTCGACGATCCGGCTCTTCTCGCCGTAGATGTGGACCATGGGAACGTCCAGCGTCGGCATCTTGCCGCCGAACGTGCCGTCCTTGCGATCCAGCTTGTCCCACATCTCGGGATCGAACTTCCAGGTCCAGCCGTCGCCCGAGCCGTCGGGCAGCGGCGCGCGCTTCAGCGAGCGGCGGGCGATGAAGTCCAGGACGTAGTGGTTCTCGGTCGGCTGCGGGGGCATCAGGCGGAACCGCTCCAGCGCCTTCTCGATCGTCGGATAGACCCGGCTGGGCCGGTCGGCCGACGGGATGTTCGCGAGCATCTCCCGGCGCGCCGCCTCGGCCTTGGCCACGTCGGGCGGTGGACCGCCGAAGCCGGTGTCCACCAGGATCGCGGCGTGCAGGTTCTCGGGGTACCGGGCTGCGGCGAAGAACACCTGACCGCCGCCGAAGGAGTGGCCGATGTAGATCGGCTTGCGGCCGCCGTCGTACAGCCCCGTGCCCCGCGCCACCGCTTCCGCGTCGTCGGCGAAGTCGTGGAAGCGATAGGTCTCGCGCCACTCGGAATTGCCCATGCCGGCCAGCGACATGGAGGTGACGCGAAAGTCCTTGGCCAGATAGGGCGCGAGCGGGCTCCACCAGTCGGCATGGGCGCTGTTTCCGTGCACCAGCAACAGGCCGGGCTTGCCCCGCTCGCCCCAGACCAGGGTCTCCAGCTGGGTCCCGTGCGAGGTCACGAAGCCACGTTCCGGTTCCTGCGCCACGGCCCACTTGAACCACGCCGGCGTCGGGGGCTCGGCCCCGCCATAGGGAGCCAGCGGCGCCCGGACGTTCGGCGGCATCGCCCCTGCGTCGAAGGGCCGGTCGTCGTAGGCTTCTTTCGAAGAAGCGGTCTTGTCCGTCGCGTCTTTCGCCATGTCCAAGCGGTCTAACGACCGTTTGAAAAATGGCAAGCGGGCAGCTTGTCGCCAGGGCGTCGCTCGGGACCGGGCGGCTTCCAATTCCTCGCCGGGCTCCTAGGGTGAGGCGAACCGAGCTGGAGATCCCGTGGACGACGCCGAACTTTCCGACCTGGTCGCCGTCCTGCCGCCGCTGTTGCAGGCGATGGAGCGACTGGAGTTCGTCGCCCGCTATCTCCACCCGCCGAACCTGGAGGCGGTGCTGGCGGCCGTCGGTGAGCCCGACGCGGCGTTGCGCCAAGTGCGTCCGCGACTGGACGGCTGGCCGCCCGGATTGGCGGAGGTCCAGCAGAGCCTGGCCGCCGCTACGGACGCCGCGCTGGCGGCCTACGACGCGCTGCGCGCTGCGCCGGGCGACCCCGACGGTCTGATGGCGGTGTTTCGCGCGCTCCGTCACCTGCCCCGCGCCCAGGCCGCGCTCTATCCCCTAGCGCGCGACCTGCCGCCCGTCGGCCGCTACTTCCTGACGCCCGCCGCGCGGCAGGACGCCGACCGCCTCCAGCGCCTCTCCCAGGCCGCGCCCCACCCGGACACGGGCGTGCTGGATCTGACCGGCGTCGCGGATCTGCAGGGCGATGTCTGGGCCTATGTCCCCGAGGACTACGACCCGGCGCGCGCCTGGCCGCTGGTGGTCGCCCTTCACGGCGGCAGCGGCGCTGGGCGGGCGTTTCTCTGGAGCTGGCTGCGTGACGCCCGCAGTTCCGGAGCGATCCTGCTGGCGCCCACGGCCCTGGGCTCCACCTGGGCCCTGGCCGGCGAGGATATCGACACGCCGAACCTCGACCGGCTGGTGGCCTACGCGCGCCAGCGTTGGACCCTCGACACCGGGCGGATCCTGCTAACGGGCCTCAGCGACGGCGGCACCTTCACCTACGTCTCCGGGCTGGAGGCCGCCTCGCCCTTCACCCACCTGGCGCCGATCGCGGCCGCCTTCCACCCGATGCTGGCGACCTTCGCACCGCCCGAGCGTCTGACCGGGCTGCCGATCCGCATCGTCCACGGGGCCCTGGACTGGATGTTCCCGATCGACATGGCGCGCACGGCCGCCCGCGACCTGACCACCGCCGGCGCGCAGGTCAGCTACGTCGAAATCGACGACCTCAGCCACGCCTACCCGCGCGAGGCCAACGCCGAGATTTTGGACTGGCTGATGCGATAGGCCGTTGCCACCTTCCAAATTACTCATGTAGTTTTCTACGTGTGTAAAACGGAGAGTCGGCGATGCCCCGACCGAATCTATGCGCGCAGATCCCGGCGCGAGGCAGCCCTGCAACACGTCGGCTTAGGCGGCCTCCTGCTCCTGCTGGTCAGCGTCCCGGCGATCGACGTCTATCGCACCTGGGCGGGCATGCGGGCCGAGAAGCGGTTGTGGGCCATCGCCGGGCCGGCCTGTCCCATTGTCGACCAGCCCGCGCCTTCGGTGGTCGGCCACAAGCCGCCCCGCACCTTCGTCTACAACCAGATCGCCTTCACCCGGCATCTGGGCGACGCCAGCTGCGCGGCGTTTCGCGAGGACGGGTTCCTCACCAAGGATATCTATAGCGTCTGCCAGTTCAGCGGCCCCGGCGCCGTGACGGTCGAGACGGCCGGTCGCCGCACCACCTTCCAGACTGGCGCGGGACGCCGCGCCACGGTCACGGTGCGCGGCGGGGCTGCGACCTGCGTGGCCGCCGGCTGGTTCGCGCGGCGGCCGCGAGGCTATCGAACGGTCGTCGGATAGCCCCCGAGGGCCGCCTACTTGCCGCCGATCAGAGTCAGGGTCGTCTCGCGGCCGTCGAGGAAGCGCACCTGCTGGCCGTCGAAGAACGCGTCCTCCTCGGTGCGGAACTGAACCTCCTGGCCGCCCCACTCGGGCACCGGCGCGAACGCGGAGAGCTCGATCGACCAGCCGGTGTTGGCGTGGACCTTGAACTCGCCGTGCGGCACGCCGTCCTGGTCGTCCCACATGCCGATCGCCGGGCCGGCCGCGTGGCCGTGGTAGCCGAGCGGGTGGCTGTAGATCGACGGCTTCAGGCCCTTGGCGATGGCCTTGGCGCGCGCGGCGGCCAACACGGCGTTGCCGGTCTCGCCGACCTTGAACGACGAGGTCAGGGCGTCCTGCACCGCATTGGCGGCGGCCAGGCCGGCCTTAAGACCCGCGGGCGCGTCCATCTCGCCATCCTTCAACACATAGGCCAGGTGCTGGGTATCGGTGTTGAGCCGCAGATAGGTGACGCCGAAGTCGCACCACAGCAGGTCGCCCTTCTGGATGACCGTATCGCCCTCGAGCAGGTCTTTTGCGCCCTGCCGGGTGATCCCGACCGACGGGTGGAACCAGGTGTCGACGCCCAACCGGGACAGACGCTCGCGGTAGTACCAAACGACGTCGTCCGCCGTCGTCACGCCGGGCTTGATCACCTTGGTCGAGAAGCCTTCGGCGATCACGGCGTGGGCCAGGCGCACGATGCCGGGATAGTACTTCATCTCCAGCGGCGTACGCGTCTCCAGCCAGCCGATCGACAGCCCCTCACCCGAGACCAGCCGTTCGCGAAGGGCCGGCGACAGGGCCGCAACCATCTCGGTGTGCTGGCTGAGCGTGATGCCGTCGCCGAAGGCGCTGAGCGATGAGGTGTTGACCGCGATCTTCTTGGGGTCCTTGGCGGCGATGACGTCGGCCAGGGCTTTCCACTGGTCCGGTTGGGCGTCAGGGTTCCACACCGGCTTGAACAGTCCGCCCAGGCCATAGCGGCTGACGGTCAGCCGCTCGATCGGCTTGCCGCCGCCGGGGTCGAAGAACACCAGGATGGTTCGCCGCCGCGCGCGCAGGCTCTCGGCGTCCAGCATGGTCGCCACCACGGGGTCTTCCAGATATTCACGGGCGACCAGCACCCACATGTCCACGCCCTGCTCGCGCATGAGCTTGGGGATCACGGTCTCCAGACGATCCGCGAGAATGGCATCCACCACCTTGGCCCGCTCGCGCTGGGTGAGGATGGGCGGCAGCGCCGGCTGGGCCTGTTCGGTCTCGCTCAGCGGGAGAACGGGCGGTTCGACGGCCCAGGCCGCAGACGATAGACCCACGGTCGCGATCAGCGACGCGACGAACAGTTTGGCAGCCATTGAGATCCCCTTACGCGCCGCATGACTAGCAAGCCGGCGGCCCAACGCAACGGCCAAGGATCGCGAGCGGTCGGGAACCCGACGGCCGGCTGCGCCTTAACCTTCACCGAAGGAGACACGCCATGAATCGGATCATCTATCTCGTCGGCCTGGTCGTGGTCGTGCTCGCCGTCCTGGCGTTCTTCGGCTTCCGCTGATCCGCCGCGATCTGCGCTCTATGCCTCAAGACACCGATGGTGCTCGCCTGCCCTGGACCGAAACAGGCGCGGACGACGCGGGACTGAATCAGACCCAGGCCACCTTCCAGGTCCTGACCGAGGTCATGCCTCAGATGGTCTGGTCCACGCGGGCGGACGGCTTCCACGACTATTACAACGCGCGCTGGTACGAGTTCACCGGCGTCCCCGTCGGCTCCACGGACGGCGAGGCCTGGAACGGCATGTTCCATCCTGACGACCAGGCGCGCGCCTGGGAGATCTGGCGCCACAGCCTCGAGACCGGCGAGCCCTACGAGGTCGAGTACCGCCTGCGCCACCACAGCGGCGAGTATCGCTGGACCCTGGGCCGCGCCATGCCGGTTCGAGACGAGGCCGGCCGGATCACCCGCTGGATCGGCACCTGCACCGACATCGACGCCGCCAAGCGCGGGGCCGAGCAGAACGAACTGCTCAGCCGTGAGCTGAGCCACCGCATCAAGAACATCTTCGCCGTGATCTCGGGGCTCATCGGCCTGACGAGTCGGCACCACCCGCAGATGAAGCCGCTGGCCAAGGATCTGCAGAACCGGATCGCGGCGCTGGGCCGGGCGCACGAGTTCGCGCGACCCCACAGCGACCAGTCGCGGCCGGCGATCGGGACCTCGACCTTGCAGGGTCTGCTGAGCGAGCTGTTCCGGCCTTATCCCGCCTTCGACGAGGGCCGCATCATCATCTTGGGCGACGACGTGGTGGTTGACGACCGCGGGGCGACGCCGGTCGCGCTGGCGTTCCACGAACTTGCAACGAACGCCGCCAAGTACGGCGCCCTGTCCACGCCCGAGGGAACCGTGACGATCAGCATCGCGCGGACCGGACCCGACCTGAAGATCCGCTGGCAGGAACGCGACGGCCCGCGCGTGCCCGGCCCGCCAGAGCGCCAGGGGTTCGGGTCGCGCCTGTCCGAACTCAGCATCGTCCAGCAGCTGGGCGGCGCCGTGCGCCGCGAGTGGCGACCCGAGGGCCTCGAGCTGGAAATGGACCTGCTGGCCGGGCGGCTCAGCCGAGAGGAGAGCGCCTGAGCGCGGCGGCCGTTCAGGCCGCGTGAAGCAAGGTCAGGCCGGGGGGCGCCGGGAGCTGCATCCCCTGCCGCGCGCCCAGGGCGTAGTCCACGGCGGCCACCAGCAACTCCTCGTCGCAGGGCTTGCTCAGCACCCCGATGGCGGCGGGGGGCGCGTTGTCCAGCATGCGGGGATTGGCCGTAACGAAAAGCACGGCGATGTCCTGGTCGCGCAGGCGCTGGGCGATGATCGGGCCCGTCTCGCCGTCGCGCAGATTGATGTCGACGAGCGCGAGGTCGGGCCTTTGATCGGCGAGTTGCATCGCCGTCTCGAAGTCCGGTGCGATACCCACGGACATGTGCCCGCAATCCTCGAGGATGGCCTCGAGGTGCATCGCAACGACAAACTCGTCTTCGACAATCAGAATCTTGGACGCAGACATGTGCCCAATACGGCCGTCCAGACGTTCGGTTCCCGACATTCCTCGCCGGACCGCCAGTCATTGCGCCGGCGCCACACTGCGGCTAGGCGAGCCGGATGCTGACTGACCCGCTCTTCTACGCCCTGGCGATCCCGGCCGTGATGCTCATGGGCCTGGCCAAGGGCGGCTTCTCGGGCGTCGGCGCCGTCGCCATGCCGCTGCTGGCGTTGGCGATCGCCCCGGTGCAGGCGGCCGCGATCCTGTTGCCGATCCTGATCGTCCAGGACGTGGTCGGCGTCTGGGCGTTCCGGAAGACCTGGGATCGGAGCATCCTGGCGACCCTGCTGCCGGGCGCCGCGGTCGGCATCCTGCTGGGCTACCTGCTGGCGGCCAAGGTGTCGTCGACCACCATCCTGGCGGTGCTGGGGGCCATTTCGATCCTGTTCGCGGTCCATCGGCTATGGCTGGCGCGCGGCGGACGGGTTGCGACGCCGCGCAGCCTCCCTCCGGCGGCGGACGCCACACTCGGCGTGGCCCTGGGCGCCGCCTCTGGCTTTACCAGCCAGATCGCCCACGCCGGCCAGCCGCCCTTCCAGATCTGGGTCCTGCCCAAGAACCTGCCGCCCGCCAGCCTGGTCGGCACCACGGCGATCTATTTCGCGGTGATCAACTGGATCAAGGTCCCGGCCTACTGGGCCCTGGGACAGTTCACGGCCCAGAACCTGTCGACCGCGGCCGTCCTGTTGCCGGTCGCCATCGCCAGCACCTTCGCCGGCGTCTGGCTGGTCCGGCGCATCGACGCCACCCGCTTCTACGCCCTGATCTACGGCCTGATGATCGTCGTGGGCGTCCAGCTTCTGTGGGAGGCCTGGGCCAAGAGCTGAGCCCTCAGACCAGGGCCTCAAACTCGTCCACCAGCCGCTCCAGCTGTCGCATCCCCGCCGCCCAGAACGCCTTGTCCCGAGGGTTCAGGCCGAACACCGCCAAGGCTTCGACGTAGGTCTTGGCGCCGCCGGCGGACAGCAGCTGTTCGTAGAGCGGGGCGAACGCGACCGGGTCCTCCCGCCGTTTCTCCATCAGCCCGCGCACCAGCAGATCGCCGAAGGCGTAGGCATAGACGTAGAACGGCGCGTGGACGAAGTGGCTGATGTAGGCCCAGTAGTTGCGATAGCCCTTGTCCAGCTTGATCGCCGGCCCGAGGCTCTCGGCCATGATCTCCATCCACAGGTCGCCGATCTGGTCGGGCGACAGCTCGCCGGCCTGCCGGGCGGCGTGGAACCGGGTCTCGAAGCGGTGGAAAGCGATCTGCCGGACCACCGTATTGATCCCGTCCTCGATCTTGCCGGCCAGCAGGCCCCGCCGCTCGGCGGGCGAGGCCTCGGCCAGCAGCTTCTCGAACACCAGGCCCTCCCCGAAGATCGAGGCGGTCTCGGCCAGGGTCAGCGGCGTGTCGGCCAGCAGGGTGCCCAGGGGCCGGCAGAAGGTCTGGTGCACCGCGTGCCCCAGTTCGTGGGCCAGGGTCAGGACGTCGCGCCGCTCGCCCATGTAGTTCATGAACACGAAGGGGTGCCGCTCGGCCGTCACCGAATGGGAATAGGCGCCCGACTGCTTCCCCGGCCGGGGCCGGGCGTCGATCCAGGGGTTGGCGAAGAACGTCTCCGCGGTGTCGGCGAACCGCGGCGCCAGCGCGCGGAAACTCTCCAGCACCGTCCGCTTGGCTTGCTCCCAGGTGTAGAGCCGCGGCGGCCCCGTATCGAGCGGACTGTTGCGGTCCCAGTGCTCCAGGTGCGTGCGCCCCAGCGCCCTGGCCTTCAACGCATAGTAGCGATGGCTGACCGCGGCGTAGCTCTTAACGACCGCCGCCTCCAGCGCCTCGACCGCGTCGGCGTCGACCTCGTTGGCCAGGTGCCGGCTGGCCGCCGGGCTGTCGAACTTGCGCCAGCGGTCCTCGACCTGCTTCTCGAAGGCCAGGGTGTTGAGCGCTAGCGCCAGCGTGGACGCCCGCTCGCCCAGGGCCTTTGACAGCGCCGCGGCGGCGGCCTTGCGCTGGGCCGCGTCCGGGCTGGACATCCGGTTCAGCAGTTCGGAGAGCGTGAGCGTCTCGCCGCCGACCTTAGCGCTGAGCTTGGCCAGGGTCTCGTCCGACAGGCGGCTCCAGTTGGCGGTCCCCGGCGCTTTGTCCAGCAGCAGCTTCTCAAGCTCGGTCGACAACTCGTGCGGCCGGCCGGCGCGCACCCGCCGCAGCCACGGCCGCCACCGCTGGGCGGACGGGTGCGCCCTCAGCGCCGCCTCCAGTTCCACGTCGTCCAGCTGGTTGATCTCCAGGGTGAAGAACAGGCTGAGCTGGGCGATCTGGGACGACCGCGCGCGCAGGTCGGATTCGAACTTCGACCAGGCCGGATCGTCGCGGGCGACCGAGGCCGACAGCGACCCGAAGGCGCCGACGCTCCACATGGCGTTGGTGGCCTGCTCGTAGAGCTCGACGCCCCGGTCGATGATGCCGCCCAGCTCCGAGGGCCGGTCACGGGTGGCGACCAGCCGCCCTTCCAGCTTGGCCAGTTCCCCGTTTAGCCGTTCGGCCTCCCGGAGGTCCGCCTCGATCCGAGGATCCTCCCGGCCGGCGTACAGATCATCCAGCCGCCACTCGGGCAGCGCATCGGTCTTGAATGGCGCGTTCATGCCGCAACCCTAGGACTACAGCTTCTGGGTCGCCAGCAGGATCGACGTCTCGGTGGAGGCAATGCCCTCGATCTGGCGCACGCGGTCCAGGGCGACGCTGAAGGCCTGAAGGGTTTCGACGTCCAGCTCCGCCACCAGATCCCAGCGGCCGTTGGTGGTGTGGACCGCTGCGACCTCCGGAAAGCCCTTCAGCGCCTTGACCACCGCGCCGGACCGCTCCCCCTCGATGGCGATGGTCATGACGGCCCGGCCGCGGTTGGCGCCCATGTCGGGGCGGGTCTTGATGGTGAAGCCCTGCACGACGCCGCGGGCGATCAGCCGCTCGATCCGATTCTGCACCGTACCCCGCGACACCCGCAGCGACTTCGCCAGGGCGGCGGCCGGCGTGCGGGAGTCGGCGCGCAACAGCGCAATTAGCTTCCGGTCCAGCTCATCGATCATATCGCTACCAACACCCGACACATCGCCAATCTGATCGACGTTATGCAACACCTTTGCCGCTTTCCGCTAGCGCCAGCGGGCGCGACCCTCTGCCGAGACGAGCCCAACAGGAGTTGCGCATGGACCGCCCCACCTTCCTCATGACC
>JAIXTR010000610.1 GCA_027483845.1 Caulobacteraceae bacterium
CAGAAGGCCGGTGGACAGGGCGAAGCCGTGGGGGTTCCACATGACCGTCAGCACGCCGGCGAAGGTCAGCGCGATCCCGAGGCCCCGCCGCCAGCGGATCCGCTCGCCCAGGAAGATCACCGACAGGATGAGCGTGATCGGCATGCCCAGCTGCAGCACCACCGCGGCGGTCGAGGCCGTCGAGTACTTCAGGCCGACGAACATCAGACCGAAATTCCCCCCGCCCATCAGGAACGCGGTGAGGATCAGCCGCCAGAGCGGCCGCGGCGCCGGTCGCAGGAACGGGATCAGGATGACGGCCACGATCACGAAGCGCGCGGCCGCGTAGAACAGCGGCGGCACGTCGAGGTCGCTCACGACGTACTTCGAGATGATGTTGTTGACCGCCCAGACCATGCACATGGCCAGGAGCAGGCCAAAGTCGCGGAGGGCCATGGCGAAGGGGGTTAGGCCGCCACGGCCCCCGGGCGCAACCTCAGGCCATCAAGAAAGTCGCTAGGTCGCGGTTCACCCGGTCCATATGGGTGACGAACAGGCCGTGAGGCGCGCCCGCGTACACCTCGAGCCGCGCTCCCCGGATGCCCGCCGCCAGCCGTTCGCCCGTCGCCGCCAGCGGCGCGGAGGCGTCGCGGTCCCCGTGAATGACGAGGGTCGGGCGATCGATCCGGGGCAGGTCTGGACGCAGGTCCCGCCCAATCAGCGCCTTGAAGGTCGCGATCGCCACCGGCGCCGGCGTCTCCAGCATCTGGTCCACCAGCCACGCCCGCATCCCCGGCGACGTCTCGGGGGTGAAGAACGCCGCCTCGTTCGCCGCGGCCCAGGCGGGGAAGTCGCGCGCCCACGCCGCCATCGTCGCCTGATGGTAGGCCATCGGCGCGCCGTAGGGATTGTCCGGGCCCTGCACGACGTTGGGGCCGACCGCAGCGAGCAGGACGACGCGGCTCACCTTGGCCGAGCCGTGCCGCGCGAGATAGCGGATCAGCTCGGCGCCGCCCATTGAGTGACCGACGAGGGCCACGTCTTTCAGGCCAAGGCCGTCGATGACCGCGGCCAGGTCGTCGGCCAGGGTGTCCATGTCGTAGCCCTGGCTTGGCGCGTCCGAGCGGCCATGGCCCCGACGGTCGAAGGCGATGCAGCGCAGCCCTTGCTCCGACAGGTGGGCCACCTGATAGGCCCACATCTCGCTCGAGAGGGCCCAGCTCGACACGAACACCACGGGCCGCCCCTCGCCCCAGTCGCGATGGAACAGGCGCGTCCCGTCGCGGGCGTGGATGGCCACCGGGCGGCGACGCGAGGCGGCGACAGCGGGACGCGCGGCGGCGACGGCGCTGATGGCCAGGCCGGCGGTGAGGATGTTTCTGCGGTTCATCTGCGATCTCCCAGGTCTCGGGAGAACAGACCGAACGCGCGGCGGCGGGTCGATTACGCGGGAGGTAAGGCGGCGTCCCGGCGACGGGTGAAACGCAGGGCCGTCAGGGTCTCCGAGAAGCCGACCACCTTGCTGTCGACGAGGCCCACAGCCTTGGCGGCGGCCATGACCTCGACATCCTTGAGGGTGGCCGCCTTGCCCTTCTTCGAGACGATCCACATCGCACCCGTCGGACCAAGCGCCGGGATCAGGGCTTCGACCTTCGTCAGGTCTTCTAGGCTGTCGGCCGCGTAGAACAGCAGGTCCAGGTCGTTGAGTTCATTGACCGGCACGGCGCCCCGCTCGGCCAATTCGGCGGTGAAGGTGTCGTCGGCGACCCCGATCACGGCCGTCCGCATGCCGGCTCTCACCCCGATCTTGTCCAATCGACCCTTGGGGTTGGCGATCGCCGTCGCCCAGTTCGCGGCCTGTTTCTCGCCAAGGCCGAACCGCGAACCATCCGCCAGGACCAGGTCGTCCCCGTCGGCGCGCACGCCCTTAAGGGCCTCGGCGTCCCACATCCGACGCTGGGCGCCGCGGAACAGCAGCTTGACCCCTTCGTACTGAAGCCGGCCGGTGTCCGGTCCGTCCGTGAAGACGCCGCTCGTCTGAATGTCTTTGCCCATCGCAAAGCAGTGGCGCCGGATCGCGGTCCGGGCAAGGCTTCCCCAGATGTCCGCGATCCTCTTCATCACCCACCCTGAAGTCGTCATCGATCCGGCCGTGCCCGTGCCGCGGTGGCCCCTGTCGCCCAAGGGGCGAGACCGCATCGAGGCGTTCGGCAAAGCCCTGGCCGGTCGCAAGGTGGCGGCGGTCTGGTCCAGCGACGAGCAGAAGGCGCTGGACGGCGCGGCCATCTTGGCCGGCCGACTGAACGCGCCGCACCGGATCGACCCCGCGTTGGGCGAGAACGGACGCGAGTCCACCGGCTACATCGCGCCGCCGGAATTCTGGGAGGTGGTGGAGCAATTCTTCGCCAAGCCGGACGAAAGCGTGCGCGGTTGGGAGACAGCGCGCGCGGCCCAGCAGCGGATCGTGGAAGCGGTCGAACGCGTCGCGGCCTCGGCCGACGAGGGCGCGGTGATCATCGTCTCCCACGGTGGGGTCGGTGCGCTGCTGAGGGCGCACCTGCAACAAGTCGCGATCGGTGGAGAGGACCGACCTTCGAACCCCAACGGAGGCTGCTATCTGGTCATCGACCGGTCTCCCCTCGCGCTTCGCCGAAGCTGGCGCGAGGCGGAGGATCCGGCCGCGGCGCTGGAGGCGCTCTAGGCCGCCTTGCCCAGCGACAGGAACTCGTAGCGGGCCAGGTGGTGATCGACCGAGCCGAAGGCGCTTTCGATCATGGTGGCGCGCTTGAAGTAGTGGCCGATGGCCATTTCGTCGGTCATGCCCATGCCGCCATGCAGCTGGATGGCGTTCTGGCCGACGAACCGGCAGGCCTTCCCGATCTGGACCTTGGCGGCGCTGGCGGCCTTGGCGCGTTCGGCGTCGTCGGTGACCTTGATGTTGGCCATGTAGGTCATCGAGACCGCCTGCTCGACGTTGATGAACATGTCGACCATGCGGTGCTGCAGGACCTGGAACGCGCTGATCGGCTGGCCGAACTGCTTGCGTTGCTTGGTGTACTCCAGCGTGCCCTCGTGCAGCTTGCGCAGCACGCCGCAGGCTTCGGCGCAGGTCGCGGCGATGGCCTCATCGACCACCTTCTCCACCAGGGGCAGGCCGTTGTCGGCCGAGCCGATCAGGGCGTCGGCGCCCAGCGACACGTTCTCGAAATAGACTTCCGAGGCGCGGAAGCCGTCCACCGTCGGGTAGTCGCGGGTGGTCACGCCCTTGGCGCCCTTTTCCACCAGGAACACCGATATCCCTTGCGCGTCGCGCTCGCCGCCGGCGGTGCGGGCGGTGACGATGAAGTGGGTGGCGAACGGCGCACCGATGACCACGGCCTTCTGGCCGTTCAGGGTCCAGCCGGCGCCGTCCTTCTTGGCCGTCGTGGTGACGGCGGCCAGATTGTAGCGGCTCTGCGGTTCGGCCTGGGCGAACGCGAAGATCACCTTGCCCTCGATGACGCCGCCAATCAGGTCTGCGGCGCCGGCATGGCCGGAGTGCTTCAGGAAGCCGCCGCCGATCACCACGGTGCCGAGGTAGGGTTCGACGACCAGCGCCTTACCGAACTCTTCCATCACGATCATGTTCTCGACCGGGCCGCCGCCCAGACCGCCCAGCTCTTCCGAGAACGGGGCGCCCAGGATGCCGAGTTCCTCGGCGAACGCCTTCCAGACCTCCGGACGCCAGCCCGGCTCCTTGGAGATCACCGCCCGACGCTTGTCGAAGTCGTAGTGGTCCGCCAGGTAGCTGGCGACCGTGTCGCGCAGCATCGACTGTTCTTCGGTGAAGGAGAAATCCATCGGCGTTCCTCGGGGATCAGGTCGTTGTTGAGAAGGTCAGGCGGTAAGGTTCAGCCGCCTGCCCGGTCGTGTCTTTGAGGGTGTTGTAGCGGTCGGACGGGCGCGAGACCACACCAGTGGCGCGCGCCGCGCTGTCTCGAACATCCAGGGGCCCGGCCGCCGTCGCCAGCTCGACGAGCGGACGGCCGCGGCCCCCTTTGATGCGCCTCAGAGCCCCAGCACCGCCTTGGCGATGATGTTGCGCTGGATCTCGTTCGAGCCGCCGTAGATCGAGGTCTTGCGGCCGTTGAACATGTCCCCAGCCAGGCCGCTGGCGTAATCCGGGCCCACGCCCGCGTTCGACCCCGACAGGTCGCGCAGGAAGGGCGCGCCGTAGTGGCCCACCGCTTCCAGAGCCAGTTCCTGCAGACGCTGCTGGATCTCGGTGCCCTTGATCTTGAGGATCGAGCTTTCCGGGCCGGGGCCCTTGCCGCTCGACTCGCCGGCCAGGGTGCGCAGCTCGGTGAACTCCAGGGCCGTCAGATCGATCTCCAGTTCCGCCACCTTCCGGCGGAAGAAAGCGTCGGTCAGCAGGGCCGAGCCGGTATCGGAGCGCTCGGTGTTGGCGATCGACCGCAGCTTTTCGAGGTTGCGCTTGGAGCGCGCGACGCCGGCGATGCCCGAACGCTCGTGGGCCAGCAGCGCCTTGGCGCAGGTCCAGCCCTGGTTCTCGTGGAAGATCCGGTTCTCGACCGGCACCTTCACGTTGTCGAGGAACACGTCGTTGACCTCGTGACCGCCCTCGAGGGTGATGATCGGCCGGACGGTGATGCCCGGCGTCTTCATGTCGATCAGCAGGAACGAGATGCCGGCCTGCGGCTTGGCGTCCGGATCGGTGCGGACCAGGAAGAAGCCCCAGTCGGCGTACTGACCCAGCGTCGTCCACGTCTTTTGGCCGTTGACGATGTAGTATTCCTTGCCGTCGTCGGCCGTGATCCGCTCCGCCTTGGTCTTCAGGCTTGCCAGGTCGGACCCGGCGCCCGGCTCGGAGTATCCCTGACACCACCAGACATCGCCGTTGTAGATGTCGGGCAGGAACTTCTTCTTCTGCTCGTCGGTCCCGAACGTGTAGAGCACCGGCGCCAGCATCGACATGCCGAACGGCAGGATCGGCAGGCAGTCGGCGCGGGCCGTCTCTTCCGACCAGATGTACTTTTGCGTCGGGGTCCAGCCCGTGCCGCCCAGTTCCTTCGGCCAGCCCGGCGCGACCCAGCCCTTCTTAGCCAGGACCTTGTGCCACAGGAGGTATTCCTCCTTGGTCAGCGGACGGTCTTCGTCCTGCGCCTTCCGGAGCGCGGCCGGGTAGTTCTCTTTGATGAACGTCCGCACTTCGTCGCGGAACGCGTTCTCCTCAGGCGTAAAGTCGAGGTTCATCGGAGCCATCTCCCATCAAGCGCGCCGCTTATCGGCGATCAGTTGGGCGTGGATATACGCGCGCCTCCGCCGGGTGAAAAGATGACGCTAACGTCAACGTAAAGCCGAGAGGGCAAACCTCGCGTTCCGGATGCGGCGAGGCACTAGTTCGTCCGAGGCTTTGCGGAGGATAGCCGAACGGGCAGGCGTATCCGCCGTCCTTCGACCTTGAGGCCGTAGGAATCGACCTCATCCAATTTGAACTTTGAAACGAGGGTCAACGCGGCCTCGCCGAAACCAAGTCCCGCGGGGTCTTCCTCGTAAATCTTGCAGTCGGCGAGCTTTCCGCGCGCTTCAACCTTGCAGTCGAGGACCCCGCTCCCAGCTTCGCCTGTCGCGCGCGCCGTCTCCGGATAGGCGCGAAACATGTCCGTCGGCGTCGGCCGCTCCCGCCACCGCGGCTGGGTGATGAATTCAGGCGGGACGAACGCTCCGGAGGTGTCGGTGAACACCAACGGCAACACAATGCGTCCTTGCTGCCGTCGGGTGGGAAGCGCTGGCAAAGTGATTTGATCTGCCAAGTTGAGGGCGACTTCCGTGGCCTTCGGCGACCCGCCGCGCGCGAAGCAGTTATCTAGTTTCTGCCCCTGGAAGCGACAGTCGAGTTCGATGATCTCGCTGAGGACCTCGGCATGGCGGGCACGAACGGGAGCGCTCCGGAGGGTGGCGGGAATGAGGAAGCGGATGGGGATCCGGACCGTGGCCCCGGCCACCGCCTGTCCGTCCCGCGTTTGAGGGCGCATCCGGAAGACTTCGGACATCGCCAGGGCGGCCTCCCCGAACCCGGCTCCTTCGGGCCAAACGGCCGGGGTCGAGCACCCAACAAGCCGGCCTTCGGTGCTGACTTTGCAACTCAGGACCGCCCGACCGGCCAAGTCTGCCTTGCCCGCTGCCTTGGGATAGTACCGCGCGATGTCCTCGACCGTCGGAACTCGCTGCCAGTCGGGATTGGTAATGACGATGGGCGCCGCCGGCTGCGCGGAACCGGCCTGCAGCAAGGCAGCAAGTAGAACTGAAAGCATGCAATCCCCCATTCGCGGGAGAAGCTTAGGGTTGAAGGCGGCCCGCGCGCTACCGGTCTTTACCGGTCCCCGGTGCTCACGATGGAGAACATAATCGGGATGCGGATGGTCCGGCCGGCCACAGCGCTGCCGTCGGGGGCCTTCGCGGACATCTTGAACAGCGGGGCCAGTTCCAGGGCGGCCATGCCGAACTCCAGGCCGACCGGGTCCTCGATCTGGACGTTGCAGGCTTCCAGCTCGCCAGCCGAGGCGACCTTGCACTCCAGCAGCACCGCGCCGCTCTTACCCG
The DNA here is from genome assembly GCA_027483845.1 of Caulobacteraceae bacterium. Lineage (GTDB taxonomy): Bacteria > Pseudomonadota > Alphaproteobacteria > Caulobacterales > Caulobacteraceae > Phenylobacterium. The sequence continues at coordinate 6,583 of JAIXTR010000610.1, forward strand.
CCTGAACCGCGGTGGGGGGATAGACGTTGGCGATATCCTGGCCAGTCGGCGTCGCCACCCAGGTGACCGCGGTCAGCGGGGCCGCGGGCGGCGTGTCGATCGCGGCGACGGAAGCCAGCGCCGCAGCGCCCAGTGCGATCAGATGGAGCATTTCGGTCCCTACGGCTTGCTTACTCAAGGGTTAAAGCAAGTCCCACGCCAGCCGCCAAGCGGCCTTCCCTTCGCCTCAGGAACAGGCCAGACCACGCCCGATGCCCCGTATCGTCACCTACAATGTCCACCGCTGCGTCGGAAACGATCGCCGCCTCGACGTGGCGCGGGTCGCCGCCGTGCTGGCCGCCCTAGAACCGGACATCGTCGCCCTGCAGGAGCTGGACGTCGGGCGCCGTCGCACCGGCCACGCCGATCAGGCGCATGAGATCGCCCGGCACTTGGCGATGACCCACCACTTCCACGCGGCGCTGGAGGTCGAGGAGGAGCGGTACGGCGACGCGATCCTGACCCGCTACCCCGAACGGCTGGTGAAGGCGGGCCCCCTCCCCGGCTATGATCGCATCCGGGCCCTGGAGCCGCGCGGCGCCCTCTGGGTCGAGGTGACGATCGACGGACGGCCCGTCCAGATCATCAACACCCACCTGGGCCTCGTCCCCCGGGAGCAGCAGTTGCAGGCCGCCCATCTGGCGGGACCGGCGTGGCTCGAGCACCCGAAGTGCCAGGGCGACATGATCCTCCTGGGCGACTTCAACGCGACGATGAGCTCACTCGTCTACCGCACCCTGACCCGCCGATTGCAGCCGGCGCGACGGCTCGCGGTCCGGCGCCAGCCCACGTCGACCTTTCCCTCGCAGTTGCCGGTGCTGCGGATCGACCACATCTTCGTGGGCGGCAGCGTCCAGGTGGGCGATGTGTCCGCCCCCTTCGACCCCCTGACCCGCGTGGCGTCGGATCACCTGCCGCTGGTGATGGACTTCGAGCTCGGTTAGGTCCGGCGCAGTTCGCGAGCCTGGGCGAACAGGCGCTCGCGGCGCCGGCCCAGCCGCCAGGCGTCCGAAGGCCCGGTCGGGTCGCCAAGGTGCAGCACCGCGATCAGTTCCGAGAACGGATGGCTGCGCGACGGATCGACCCGCTGCAGCCGCCCCTCCCGATTCAGCGCATCGATCGCATGGACCAGCCCGCCGCGTTCGGCGCGGGCCTTGGCGACGGCGTCACCCGTATAGCCGATGAAGTGGCCGACAAGCCGGTTGAGCAGGACGGTCGCCTGGCCCCGCGACGTCTCGTCGTCGCACTCCACCGCCAACTCGATCTCGGTGTCGAAGCCGAACGAGCGGTTGTTGATGTTCGCCGATCCCACGCGGACGATCCGGTCGTCGAAGATGCTGGTCTTGGAATGGACGATGATCTTCGAGCCGGCCGATGTGACCGGATAAAGCGCCCGGAACCGACCGAAGACGTCGGCGGCGCGAAGGCGCCACACCATGGCGCCGCGCGCATTGTCCATCGTCAGCCGGTCGAACCAGCTCGGCGCCTGGCCGGTCGTGATCAGCACCACGTCCGGACCGTCGGGCTCGCCCAACCGGCGGGCCAGGGCCTCGGTGATCACCGGCGAGGTGAAGTACTGGTTCTCGAGATAGATCGTGTGCTTGGCCTCGGCGATGCACGCCAGGGCCAGGTGTTGGATCTCCTCCACGGGGGGCTGTTTTCGCCACGGCGGCCGGGTGCGTGCGATGGACACGCGGGCGCCGATCAGATGCGGCGGTACGTGATCTGGCCAAGGATCACCGCCTGCGTCCTCCGGCGGCAGGAGCTCGCCTTCCCCGGGACTGCAACGCCAGCGTTCGCGGAAGTGATCGCCCAGCGCGCGCGCCGCGTCGCCGTCGACCATCATCATCACCTCATGGCGGGGGTCGTGGCATTCCTGATCGGGCATGATCCGACGCTGGTCGTGCTCCAGGTGCCCCGGCGTGTCCCAGCGGTCCGTGGCGATGTCGCCCCCGCCGCAGAAGGCCAGGCGGTCGTCTATCACGACCACCTTCTGGTGGTGACAGGCGCCGAAGGGAACGTGATCGTCCAGGCGGAACGTGATCGGCGTGCCCTCGAACCACCGGCGGGCGCGATGCGGGAAGAATTCCTGGGTGGCGGCGATCGGCAGGGCCGACTTCCAGATCAGAACGCGGATATCCAGCTCTGGGCGTTCGCGCGCCAGCTGCAGCAGCACATGCCCCACCTCGTCGGGATCGTCGGGGCCGTCGTAGCCGTCGGGGAACAGGCGCGTGCGCGGATCGAAACCCCAGCCCAGGATCAGAATCGAGCGACGCGCCTTCTGCATCGCCTCATACAGCGCGGTGAAATAGGCCTCGGTATCGACCAGGACGGCGACGCGGTTCGTCGCCTCGGTTCGCCAGCACGTTTCGCCGGGGGTCAGAACCTGCATAGACACCCTCGCCTCGGCCACCCACCCCAAACCCTATGGCGCAGCTTGGGTTCCGGACAAAGCGGCAAGGACCAAAGAAAAACGGCGCGCCAGCTTTCGCGGACGCGCCCGGCGCAATCGCCGAAAGTGCTGCTTGGGATCTACTGCTTGGCGACGTTGGTCGGCGCGCCGAGATAGGCTTGGCACGCCGTGGTGAGCTCGGCCGTCAGGCGTTCCTTGCGGTCCGCACTCTTGGCTTCACGACGGGCCTTCGCGAACTCCTCGTCGCCGCGCGTGATGACATAGGCGGCGCGGGTCCCGCGTTCGGCCTTGATGAAGCTGTTCAGCGAGGCCGGGTCGACGACACCGTCGATCGAGGTCGCGAGGCCCTTGCAACGATTGGCCTTGAGGTAGTCGACGTCCGTGACCTTGTCGGACGCCGAAGCCGCACCGGCCGTCATGGTCGCGGCGACAAGCGCGATGACTGCAAACTTCATGAATTTTCTCCCTCAAAACTTGCAAATATACTGCATGTGAGGGCATGCGGACTCAAATGAACAAGCTGCAATGTCGGACGTTTCTGTATTAACAATCGTACATGATACGTCGTTGTTACACGCCACATAAATTTCTTGTCATGAACTCTTGATCCGGGTCAAAACGCGACATGGCTGCACCGCAACCCAAGCTGGACGCCGACGGCGTGAACGCCCTGCTGCGGCGCGCCTTTCCCGGCGCGCAACTCGATGTGTTTCCGACCGTGACAGCGGTGGCGCCGGGACGGGTGCAGGTGGTGTCGCCCTATCGCGAGGGCCTGCTGCGGCCGGGCGGCGTGATCTCCGGACCCAACCTGATGTCCCTGGCCGACACGGCGGCCTATGCCCTTGTACTGGCGCACATCGGCGACCAGCTGATGGCCGTGACATCGCAACTCAACATGAGCTTCCTGCGCGGCGCGCAGCCCGGCGACCTGCACGCCGATGCCGAACTGCTGCGCCTGGGGCGGCGGCTGGCGGTCTGTGACGTCCGCCTCTGGACCGAGAGCCCCGACCGTCTGGCGGCCCAGGCCAACGTCACCTACGCTATTCCCTGATGACGGAACCTCAGAACAGGCCGGGCCCGCCGCCCGCGATCAAGACGCCTTGCATCAAGGTCTGCGTCGTCGATGGCGCGAGCGGCCTGTGCATGGGTTGTTATCGCAAGCTGACCGAGGTGGCCGGCTGGGCGCGCTTCACCGACGATGAGCGCGACCGCATCCTGGCCGAACTACCCGCGCGGCGCGCCCTGATCAGCCCCGACAAGCTCGCCATGTTCTGAGCCCGCTGCGGCGCCCGTTCAGGAATGGGAAACCGTGCCTGTTCACGGGTTCCAAACGCCGTCGGACGTAGTCCTGATACCAACGAGACAGGCCAGAAGGCCGCTTCCATTGGTGACTACGG
>JAIXTR010000341.1 GCA_027483845.1 Caulobacteraceae bacterium
GTAGATCGCCTTGAGGACCGTGTCCGCGTCGCCGTGCGCGGCGGGGCCGTCGCCGCGTTGCAGGCTCTTGGGCAGGAAGGCGTTCTCGGCGCGGACGGTCCAGGGGTGGACGGCCAGGCCGGCGGCGTGGGCCCATTTCACCAGCTCGGTCGGCGCGCCCAGCACCCCGCCCGTCGTGGGAACCACCAGCGGCCATTCCGGCCCGAGGCCTTCGGCGAAGGCGGCGATGGCCTTGATGCCGGCCTCGGATTTCACGTCGACCGGCGCGGCGCCCTGGCCGACCAGCATCACGCGGCGGCTCTGCACCAGCTTGCCGATGGTCTTCAGCGGCTCGACCTCGAAGCACTGGACGAAGACTGGCGCGGTGCGGGTGGCGAGGCCGTTGGCTTTCAGAGCGTCGGCGAGTCGCTGTTCCAGCGGCAGGCCGATGCTGGCGAAATAGGCCGGGTGCTTCATCTCGGGATAGGTCCCGATGGTGCGGCCCGTGCGCCGGCCCTCGGCCTTCGCGAGGTCGATCACCTCCTGGTAGGTGACGAGCGTCTCCTGGCCATCGAACCTGGCGCTGCCGGGCCGCAGCTGCGGCAGGCGCTCGCGGGCGCGCAGGGTCTTCAGCTCGGCGAGGGTGAAGTCCTCGGTGAACCAGCCGGTGATCTTGGCGCCGTCGATGAGCTTCTCGGTCTTGCGAGCCGCGAACTCGGGCCGGCTGGCGACGTCGGTCGTGCCGGCGATCTCGTTCTCGTGGCGGACGACCAGGTGGCCGTCCTTGGTCGCGACCAGATCGGGTTCGATGAAGTCGCAGCCCTCTTCGATGGCCAGGCGATAGGCCATGAGGGTGTGCTCGGGGCGCTCCCCGCTGGCGCCGCGATGGGCGATGACCAGCGGGGGCTTGGGCTTGGCGAAGGCGGGCGTGGCGGCCATGGCGAGCCCGGTGACGGCGAGGGTGCGGCGCGTGATCATTCGCGCACCTTAACCGCTATTGTGCGGCAGTCAGACGACTGAGGATCTGCGGATGCAGGTCGAGGTTGCCCGCGACCACGGACCCCTTGCCCAGGATGGCGTCCTCGCCGTCGGCGTCGGTCACCTTGCCGCCCGCCTCGGTGACCATCAGCATCCCGGCCGCCAGATCCCAGGGCTTCAGGTCGCGTTCCCAGTAGCCGTCGAAGCGACCGGCGGCGACCCAGGCCAGGTCGAGCGAGGCGGCGCCGAAGCGGCGGACGCCGGCGACCCGCTGGCTGATCTGGTGCAGCTCCTTGAGGAACTTGGCGTGCTGGCCGTGGCCCAGGAAGGGGATGCCGGTGGCCAGGACGGCCTCATCCATGTGCTTGCGCGCCGCCACCCGCAGGCGGTGGTCGTTGACGAAGCAGCCCTTGCCCTTCTCGGCCCAGAACAGCTCGTTGGTGATCGGATTGTAGGTGACCGCGGCCACGATCCCGACCTCAGCCCGCTCCAGGGCGATGTTGATCGCGAAGTGGGGGATGGCGTGGAGGAAGTTGGTGGTGCCGTCCAGCGGATCGACGATCCAGGTGTGGCTCTTGTCCGTGCCCTCGATCAGCCCGCGCTCCTCGCCGTGGAAGCCGTAGCCCGGGCGCGCCTTGGACAGCGCCTCGAAGAGCACCTCTTCCGACTTGAGGTCGGCCGCGGTCACGAAATCCGCCGGCGCCTTGCGGGCCACCTGCAGCTGGGCGAGTTCGCCGAAGTCACGATTGAGGCCACGCGCCGCCTTGCGTGCAGCGTCGCTCATCACCTTCAGGAGGGCGGTTTGGGTGCTCACGGTTTCAAAAGATCTCGGCGGGGGATAGAGGGCGCGGAACCTAGTGTCGGGCCGATGTGAAAGCAAGGAGAGTCCGGATGGAGCGGGTGGCGAGTTGCTGGTGCGGCGATCTGTCGGTGACGCTGCGCGGAGAGCCGATGCTGGTGTCCAGCTGCTGCTGCACGCGGTGCCAGCGCCGGACGGGGAGCTTCTTTGGGGTGACCGTCTATTTTCACTCGGACCAGATTGTGGGTCGGCAGGGCGAGCCGTTGAACTTCCAGCGCCCGGACGGGGTCACGACCTTCAACTTCTGCCCGCGCTGTGGGTCGAGCCTCTGGTGGAGCTCGCCCGAGTGGGGAGATGTGATCGGCGTGGCCGGTGGCGCGTTCGCCGATGCGACGCTGCCGGCGCCGGAGCGGATGGTGTTCACCTCGACCCGCCACCCGTTCGTCTGCGTGCCGGAGGGGGTGCCGCAGTACGAAGACGGCCCGCCCGAGTAGGTATTCCTAGGATCGCTCCGCCAAGCCCGCAGCGATCTCGGCGTTAAGCGCCTTCACGGCTGCGGCGGCGCCCTCGGCGTGGGCCCAGACGCCGGCGGAGACCGCCAGGAAATCGGCCCCGGCCGCGGCCAGGCCGCGGGCGTTGTCCGCTGTGATGCCGCCGATGGCGACGCAGGGAACGATCATGTCGGCCTGCCAGCCGGTCAGCAGCGACGGCTCGGCGCGGGTGGGCGCGTCCTTGGTGGTCGTCGGGAAGAAAGCGCCGAAGGCCACGTAGTCCGCGCCGCCGTCGGCGGCCTCCATCGCCAGGTGCAGGCTGTCGTGGCAGGTGACGCCGATCATCGCATCCCGGCCCATGATCCGGCGTGCCTCGGCCAGCGGCGTGTCCGACTGTCCCACATGTACGCCGTCGCAGCCCAGGCGGGCGGCGAGGTCAGGGCGGTCGTTGAGGATCACGGCCACGTCGCGGGACTGGGCGATCGGGGTCATCACGTCGACGGCGGCGGCGACGATGTCGTCGGGCGCGTCCTTCAGCCGGATCTGCAGGGCGGCGACGTCGCCGGCGTCCAGCGCCTGAGCCAGGGTGTGGCCGAAGGCGGCTAGGTCGTCCAGGCGGGGCGGCGTGATCAGGTAGAGGCGGCAGAGGGGCGCGGTCATGGCCCCTAAATACACACCCGCCGGCTCAGCGCAGCAGCATCTTCATCGCGTAGGCGATAGCGGCGCAGGACAGGGCGCCGACGATCGACAGGCCCGCGAACCAGGCCACGCGGCTCCAGAGCGGCGGCAGGGCGTCGCCGGGCTCGGGCGGCCGCTCAATGATATCCCGCATCACCGCCAACCTTTCCGCGGAACAGCCAGTAGACCCAGACGGTATAGCCCAGGATCGCCGGCAGCAGGATGACGACGCCGACCAGCATCAGCGCCAGCGCGTTGTCGGCGTTGGCGGCGGCGCGGAAGTCGAGGTCGTAGGGCACGATGTTGGGGAAGAAGCCGACCGCCAGACCGATGTAGCCCGACAGGAAGACGAGGTAGGCGCCGATGAGCGAGGTGGCGTGGTGCGCCTGCCGCAGGCCCCAGACCACGATGCCCAGGCCCGCCAGGCCCAGCAGCGGAATCGGCAGCAGCAGAAGCAGCGTCGCCAGGTCGAAGCCGGCGCCGTCGAAGCCCCAGCGGACGGCGATGCGGGGATGGACGAACAGGGTGGCGACGCTGACCACCGCCAGCAGGGCCGCCGTGGCCCCCGCCGCGATCCAGCCCCAGCGCCGGGCGCGGACCTGGAGATCGCCCTCGGTCCGCCAGATGAGGTAGGTGGCGCCCAGCAGGGCGTAGCCGGCCAGCAGCCCCACGGCGACCAGCAGGCTGTAGGGCGTCAGCCAGTCGAACGGCCCGCCCGCGAAGCCCTTGCCGTTCAGCTTCACGCCCTGGATGAACCCGCCCAGCACCAGGCCCTGGGCCAGGGTCGCGGCGACCGAGCCGCCGGCGAAGGCGGCGGTCCAGAAAGCCTTGCCGCGCACCCGGCCGTGGTGGCGGAACTCGAAGGCGACGCCGCGCAGGATCAGGGCCAGCAGCATCAGGATGATCGGCAGGTACATGGCCGGCATCAGGGCGGCATAGGCGAACGGGAAGGCCGCCAGCAGCCCGCCGCCGCCCAGCACCAGCCAGGTCTCGTTCCCGTCCCAGACCGGGGCGATGGAATCCATCATCACGTCCCGCTCGGCCGGCGAGGCGGCGAAGGGGAACAGGATGCCGATGCCCAGGTCGAAGCCGTCCAGCAGGACGTACATCAGGACCGCCACCGCGATGATCCCGGCCCAGACCAGCGGAAGATCGAGGCTCATGACGGCGTCCCCTTGGTTCCGGCCGCCAGCGGATTGCCTGGCGGCTCATCGACCTCGGGCGGCTCGGTCTCGGGTCCGGCCGCGATGAGGCGAAGGATGTAGAGGACGCCGACGCTGAAGATCACGGCGTAGACGCCCATGAACCCCAGCAGCGAGGCCGAGACCTGGCCCGCACCGATCGGGGAGACGGCGTCGGCGGTGCGCAGGACGCCATAGATCACATAGGGCTGACGTCCGACCTCGGCGACGATCCACCCGGCGACCACCGCGACGAAGCCGGCGGGTCCCATGGCCACCGCGGACCACAAGAAGGCGCGGCTGTATTCGGGTCCCCGGGTGCGCCACAGCAGCCAGCCGCCCCACAGCCCCAGGCCGATCATCAGCAGGCCCAGGCCCACCATGACGCGGAAGGCCCAGAACACGATGAAGACGGGCGGCCGGTCCGCAGGCGCGAAGGCCTTCAGGCCCTTCACCTCGGCCGCGGTGGCGCCGGCGGTGATCAGGCTGCCCAGCTTGGGGATCGAGAGCTCGAAGCGGTTGCCCTCGGCGGCGCGATCCGGCCAGGCGGCGATGTGGAAAGGTTGCTCGGCGCGGGTCTCCCAGAAGGCCTCGATGGCGGCAAGCTTAGCGGGCTGGAAGCGCAGGACGTCCTTGCCGGACAGGTCGCCGACGAACAGCTGCAACGGCGCGACGATGGCGAACATGCCGATGGCCATCCGCAGGGCCAGACGGGGCTCCTCGTCCGATCCCCGCTTGAGGATCCGCCAGGCCGACGCCGCGCCGACGACCAGGGCGGTGGTCAGATAGGCCGCCAGCGTCATGTGCGCGAACCGCTCGGGGAATGTCGGCGAGAAGATCACCTGCCACCAGTCGACGGCCCGCAGCGCGCCGTCCGGCAGGGTCATGAAACCCGTCGGGTGCTGCATCCAGCTGTTAGCGGAGATGATCCAGAACGCCGAGATCAGGGTGCCGACGGCGACCAGCACGGTGGCCGCGAAGTGCAGGCCCGGGCCGACCTTCTTCCAGCCGAACAGCATCACACCCAGGAAGGACGCCTCCAGGAAGAAGGCAGTCAGCACCTCGAAGGCCAGCAGCGGCCCGATCACTGGCGCGGCGACGGCGGAGAAGACGCTCCAGTTGGTGCCCAATTGATAGCTGAGCACGACGCCCGAGACGACGCCCATGCCAAAGGAGATCGCGAAGATCTTCACCCAGAACAGGTAGAGCGTCTTGAACGCTGCCCGACCGGTGGCGAGCCAGAGCCCTTCGAGCACAGCCAGGAAGCTGGCCAGGCCGATGGTGAAGCTGGGGAACACGATGTGGAATGCGATGGTGAACGCAAACTGCAGGCGCGACAAAATGAGCGCGTCAAAATCCATCGCTCGTCTCCGGGGAGTCCGACCACGCCGTCTCCCGCGGCGCCGCACTGCTCCCAAACCCTTACAACGCCTAAGCTTGTCCCAGGTCGCCGCGACATCCGGTCGCAGGGGCAAAACGTGATCGCGTGGTTTGCGAATGACTTGCAAACTTAATCGCATGTGATTAGATCGCAGCCGTCAGCCAGGGACCGCCCCCGCTCATGTACGTCTGCAACTGCAATGGCATCCGGGAACGCGACGTGCGTGCGGCGATCGCCGCCGGCGCCAGCCGCCCCGCGCAGATCTTCAAGGCCTGCGATTCGGCCCCGCAGTGCGCCCGCTGCGTCTGCGACATGCGCAAGATGCTGGACGAGGAGCGCGAGACGCTCCGCTTCGCCGCCGAATAGGGCCGTTTTCGCGGCGCCGATCAGTTAACGAAAATCATTTGCAGCGAAGATCGCGGTTTTCTTAGCAACCGCAAA
>JAIXTR010000631.1 GCA_027483845.1 Caulobacteraceae bacterium
CGATGATCGAGGCGGCCGGCTACGTCCCGACCGTCGTCGAGTACCTTAAGGCGGGCTGGACCCAGCGGCAGCTGGAAGACCTGCTGGCCCGGATGTCCGCCCGGCCGCGCGACATCCTGCGGGAGAAGGGTACGCCGGCTGCGGACCTTGGCCTGCTCTCGCCCGACGCCTCCGACGGCACCCTGCTCGACGCCATGGTCGAACACCCCATCCTCGTGAACCGCCCGATCGTAGTGACGCCCAACGGCGTCAAGCTGTGCCGCCCGTCGGAGGCGGTGTTCGACCTCTTGGACCGCAGACCGGAGAGCTTCACCAAGGAAGACGGCGAGGTCGTCTCGATCGCGAAGTAGGCTCGTCGGCGACTGAGGGGTGGGGACGTGTGCCTGACACTCCTGCCGGGGCGCGTCATGACCAACTGCGCGTGTCCTGCGGCGAATTCGGAAGTCGATGCGTCGCTCCCTTCCCGTAACTGGAGCGAAGTTTTGACGCCTCAAGACAGGTGTAATTTTCCCAGTCGGTCCAGTTCTGGAACTACCGACTGAGCACGAACAAACCCGAAATTCTACGCGAACTTACGCGAACGAAAGTGTGCAAATTTTGCACTCTTCATGTTGGAGGTCATTGTTTTAATTCAATAATCCTCCCAGTCCATCATCGGGGCCACGGACAGCCTATGGGGTTGGTATTTCTGCACCTTGCCGCAACTCAAGTCCCTTGATCGGCGCCCTTTACACCGATCTGGGCGACATTACGAAAGTTCGCCTCGGCTCGCGCGGCCGCCGACCCCACAAATGACGATGGCCGATCATCCACCGGCTTTCGCAGCGCGGGTGACTTCGCTTACAAGACTAACCCATTGAGAGCGGACGTCGCGGGAACAGCATGTCGGTCTACATCTACGACGCCGTCAGGACACCTCGGGGCAAGGGGCGGCCCGACGGCAGTCTGGCAGGTTTCACCCCGGCGCAACTCGTCGGCCAACTGGTTCGGGCGCTGGAGCGTCGGAACGGCGTGGCGGCGGTCCATGCGGCGGAGCACCTGACCCTGGGCTGCGTGACCCAGGTGGGCGGACAAGGCGGCCACATCGCCCTGGCGTCGCGCATCCAGGCCGGGCTTCCCGACGCGATGGCCTGCCTGACCATCAACAACTTCTGTGTCTCGGGCCTGAGCGCGCTCGCGGACGCCGCGCGCCGGGTCGCGAGCGGCCAAGCGGACCTCGTCCTGGCCGGCGGGGTGGAGAGCATGTCGCGGGTCGCCTTCCTGACCGATCAGGCCGACTACTACGCGGATATGCAACTGGCGGGCACGATGGGCTGGGCGCCGGTGGGCGTGGCCGCCGACCTGCTGGCGACGCGCGAGGGACTGACGCGCGCGGAGATGGACGCCGCCGTCCTGCGCTCGCATCGCCGCGCGACCGTTGCGTGGGACGCCGGCTTCTATGACCCGCGGGTGATCCCGGTCGAGGCCGACAACGGCACGGTCGCCTTGGCGCGGGACGAGAACATTCGCGATTTCGGCGATGGCGCCAGCCTGGCCCGGCTGGGTCCTGTGTTCGCCGCGCCCGGCGGCGCCGGGTTCGACGACATCCTGCTGGCGCACAAGCCGGAGATCGGCGCGGTCCAGCATCTGCACACCGTGGCCCACTGCCCGCCCATCTCGGACGGCGCATCCCTGCTGCTGGTCGGCTCGCGCGAGGCCGGCGAACGCCATGGCCTGACCCCGCTCGCCCGCATCCGCGCGGTCGCGGAGGCCGCGGACGATCACGTGATGCAACTGACCGCCGGCTTCCGGGCCATGACCCAGGTGCTGGAGCGCGCCGGCCTGTCCCTCCAAGCGGTCGGCGCCGTGGAATTCATGGAGGCTTTCGCTGCAGCGCCCGTGATTTTCGAGCGGGATTTCCCCACCGATATGGCGCGGGTGAACCCCAATGGCGGCCACTTGGCGATGGGTCACCCCATGGGCGCGACCGGCGCGGTGCTGACCACCACCCTGCTGGACGACATGGTTCAGCTCGACGCCGACACCGGGCTAGTGGTCGCCACCGGCGGCGTCGGCGTCGGGGCCGCGATGGTGTTGGAACGGGTGAGCTAAGGCTACTTCTCGCTCACGCCCATGGCCCGGAGCAGCTCGGCCCGGTCGTAGTACTCGCGCCACTCCTGAACCTTGCCGTCGCGGATATCCAGGACGCCGACCACCGGCACCGACCCTGGCTTGCCGTTGTAGACGAAGCGGTCGGTGCGCTCGATGAACACCAGGCCGTCGATGACGCCCATGTGCGCCACATCCAGCACCACCCCGCCCGGCGCGCCCTTACCCAAGGCGGCGATGCGCTGGTAGATCGCCTCGCGGCCAGTCACGGGCTCGATCATCATCGAGCGCAGCACGCCCTTCTCCGCGAACAGGTCGCCGACCTTGCGCCAGTCGGCGGCCTTCCAGGCGGCGATCATCTCGCGGGCGACGGCCAGCTTGGCCTGATCGGTGTCCGCGGACGCCGCCGGCGCGGGAGCCATCGCCAGGGCGAGAATCATCGCCAGCACGCTCAGGATACGCGTCATCTTCCCTCCAGGCCCTCTTGCGGGGCGTCGATTGATCAGGTCACTTGCACAACAAGACCATGATGGTAGGTTGAAGTCCAGGCGGTCCGGCGACCGCCGCAACGAGTCTCGGAGAGCTCTGATGAAGATGGAGCGCCTGCCCCCAGTTCAGGTCAGCCTGCGGCCCAGCAACCACCCCTATATGAACGGGGCCTGGACGCCGCTGCACGAAGAGGTCAACGCCGAGGACCTGGAGGTGCTCGAGGGCGCCATCCCGACCGACATCGACGGCCTCTACGTCCGCAATACCGAGAACCCGGTCCACCAGCCGCTCGGCCGGTATCATCCCTTCGACGGCGACGGGATGATCCACATGATCAGCTTCAAGGACGGCCGCGCCGACTATCGCAACCGCTTCGTCCGCACCCGCGGCTTCCAGGCCGAGCAGGAGGCCGGTCAGTCGCTATGGGGCGGCCTGATGGACGGCGCCGAGGTCTCTCTGCGCCCGGGGTTCGGCGCGCATGGCGGCCTCAAGGACGCCTCCAGCACCGACGTGGTGGTCCACGGCGGCCGGATCGTCTCCACCTTCTACCAGTGCGGCGAGGCCTACTGGCTGGACCCCGAGACCCTGGAGCAGGGCGGCGTCGCCAGCTGGGGGCCGCTGGACGGCGTCTCGGCCCACACCAAGATCGACGAGGCGACGGGCGAGCTGCTGTTCTTCAACTACTCGAAGCACGCCCCCTACATGCACTACGGCGTGGTCGATAAGACCGGCAAGCTGGTCCACTACGTGCCGGTCCCCCTGCCCGGCCCGCGCCTGCCGCACGACATGGCGTTCACG
>JAIXTR010000297.1 GCA_027483845.1 Caulobacteraceae bacterium
CGAGGCCATGTTCGGCACGCCCTCGTACATCATGCCCTTGTAGGACAGGGTCTGGGACGCATCGACGGGCTTGCCGTCGACGCTGACCTCGACGCCGTTCCAGACCTCCAGCACCAGGCCGGTGGCGCTGACGACCACGTCGGCCTCGATCTCCTCGCCGGACTTCAGGCGGATGCCGGTCGGGGTGAAGGTCTCGATGTGGTCGGTGACAACCGAGGCGCGGCCGCTCTTGATCTCGCGGAACATGTCGGCGTCCGGCACCAGGCAGAGGCGCTGGTCCCAGGGATTGTAGGTGGGCGTGAAGTGCTTATCGACGTCGTAGTCGGGGCCCAGCTGCTCGCGGACCATCTTCAGGATATTGGCCTTCACGGCGTCCGGCTTCTCGCGGGCCATCTTGAAGAAGTACATGCCGAACAGGATGTTGCGCAGGCGAACGATGTCGTAGGCCAGCTTCCCCGGCAGCCATTTGCGCAGATTGTTGGCCATCTTGTCCTCGGCCGGGCGGCTGACGACGTAGGTGGGCGAGCGCTGCAGCATGGTGACGTGGGCCGCAGTCTTGGCCATCTCCGGCACCAGGGTCACGGCGGTTGCGCCCGAGCCGATGACCACAACCTTCTTGCCGCTGTAATCCAGGTCCTTGGGCCACTTCTGCGGATGGACCAGGGCGCCCTGGAAGGTGTCCACGCCGGGGAAGTCCGGCGTGTAGCCGCCCTCGTAGGAATAGTAACCCCCGCAGAGGAACAGGAAGTTGCAGGTGAACCGGGTGACGCCGCCCGCGACCTCGGCCTCTACCGTCCACGCCGCCGCCTCGCTGGACCAGCTGACGCGCTTGACCTTGTGGCCATAGCGGATGTGGCGGTCGATGCCGTGCTCGGACGCTGTGGTGCGCACGTAGTTCAGGATGGACGGGCCGTCCGCGATCGCCTTGGCCTCGGTCCACGGTTTGAACGCGTAGCCCAGGGTGTACATGTCGCTGTCCGAACGGATGCCCGGGTAGCGGAAGAGATCCCAGGTGCCACCGATGGCGTCGCGGCCCTCGAGGATGGTGAAGGAGCGGTCCGGGCAGGCCGTCTTCAGATGGTAGCCCGCGCCCACGCCGGACAGACCGGCCCCCACGATCACCACGTCGAAGTGCTCGGTCGTCATACGGAATCCGCCCCTTGATCTTTGGGGCGACCATAACTGATCGACGTTCACATACCAGCGTAAATGCTGACGCAGGGTCAGCCCAAACCGCTAGGACAAGGCGGCCAGGGCGTTGTGGTCGACGATGTGGTCGGCGGCGCTGCCCAGCATCTGCATGAACATGTCGTCGCCGCGCGGTGTCTGCACCACCACCATCGAGGCGAAGAAGGCCGTCAGGAACAGCTGGAAGGCGCCGACGGAATAGTCCCGCCGGAGGTCATCCATGCTGTAGCCGGTGACGCCCAGCCGGGACAGCTCAGCCAGGTACAGCGCCAGCAGCTCGGCCTCGTTCGCCCGCCGCACGTCGGGCGTGAGCGCGCCCGCCAGGAAGTAGGCCACGTCGGTGGCGCCCGCCGCATAGCTGAACGACTGCCAGTCCAGGACGGTGACGGGGTGACCGCCGGCGGGCGTGCCGAACATCATGTTGTCGGGGCGGAAATCGTGGTGCGCCAGGGTGCGCGGCCCCTGCTCCCGCTCGCCGAACTGGCTCCAGCGGCCGGTGATAGCCTCCCCCACCTCGATCCAGTGGGGCTTCAGCCGTTCGGCGTAGCGGACGCGGAAGCCCTGCCAGAGGCCGGAAACCAAATCGGGCGTGACCGCGCTGGTCGGCGCGGCCTTGGAGCCCTGCACCCAGGACAGCTCGTCCAGGCCGGTATCGCCCCAGAACGACGCGTGCAGGCGGGCGGCCTGCTCCACCACCAGCCGGGCCTGCTCCAGGCTGACGCCCTTGAGCTGGTCGCCCTGCTCGGCCGGCGACAGATCCTCCATCATCAGCACGAACTCGCCGCCGGTGGCGTCGGTGTCGGTGAACCAGCAGCGCGGGGTGCGCACCAGGGCCTTGGGCGCCAGTTGCTGGTAGAAGCGCACCTCGCGCAAGTAGTTGCCCAGCATGATGCCGGTGCCGCGGCTGGTGTCGTCCGGCGACGGAAACTTGCCCACCAGCGACCGTGGCGCGTCGGCGGCGTCGCGGTCGTAGGTCAGGCGAAAGCGTACGCTCTCGCCGATCTGCCCCGTGCCGACGTTCTTCGCCTCGAACGACTTCACCACGGCGTCGACGCCGGCGTCCTGAAGCACGGCGGTGAGCCAGGCCGCGTCGATGGCCGCGGGGCGTCGGATATCAGGCTTCGTCATGCGGGCATCTGGTGGATGTAGACCTCGTTCAGCGCGATCCGGTCGCCGTCCAGGATCACCAGGTCGAAGCCGCGCAGGCGTCCCCCCGATCCGTCCGGCCCGATCTCGGCGTACCACCGACCGCAGAACCCGCCGGGGATCGGCCAAACCTCGTCGGGCGTGTAGGTCGTGGCAGGCATGGCGGCGAACAGGCCGGTCAGGTAGGTGCGCAGGGCCGCGTTTCCGGTGAGACCCGCCGGGGTCTGCGGATCCTTGAACACGCAGTCGTCGGCGTAGAAGCCGCAGAGGGCGTCCACGTCCTTGGCGGTCCAGGCGGCGAGCCAGCGGGCGTTGTAGTCGGCGATGTCCATGCTCAGGCTCCTACCACCCGCTGCCAGTGGGCGTCGGTGAAGATCTCAGGCGGCGCGGCCTCTGGGCCGGCCATCACAGCAACCCCATGCAGCTTCAGCGTCGGATCGATTGCGCCCTGCTCGTGATAGCGGTCGCGGCGCGCCTGGGCGGCGGGGCCGAACTCCATGTCCAGCGCCGACTGCATCCGGGCGGCGAAGCGCAGGCGGCGCATCCGCTCGGCCCGCTCCTCCGCGTAGGGCGCGAAAGCGGCCTCCGACCAGTCGTCCGAGGCCTTCAGGATGTCGCTGACGATCCGTACGTCGCGATAGGTGATCGACAGGCCCAGCCCCAGGATCGGGTCGTTCCAGCCGGCGGCGTCGCCCACCAGCGCCACGCCCGGCGCGTACGGCCGGTCGGTCCAGGCGTCGGCGTTGATGTAGCTGTGCAGCGGTCCGGCCGGGCGGCCGGCGGCGATGTGGCGGTTGCCGGGGCTGCACTTCATCACGAAGGCGTCCAGGAACCGCTGCGGCCCGTCCGCCCCCTTGAAGCGCTTGGCTTCGTCCAGGGCGTAGCCGCCATAGACCCGCACCTTTCCGCCCCCCTGCGGGAAGGCCAGGAAGCCGAAGTCGCCCTCGGTGCCGATGGCCTGCAGGTCGTCCGGCCATTCCTCGACGCCCTCGACCAGCAGGCCTGCGAACCAGTGATGCGGCGGGTCCTGGTGGAGGACGATTCCCGCCGATTCGCGCACCTGGGACGTCCGCCCGTCGGCCCCGATCAGCAGGCGCGCATGCGCGATCCGCGTCTCGTCGCCGACCTCGAACGTCACCGTCGGCGACGCGCCACCGACCGCCTCCACGACGCGCACGCCCCGCAGCGTCGTCGCCCCCGCCGCGCCAGCCGCGTCGAACAGAGTCTGGCAATGGTGCGGATGGCCGATGCAGAGCGGCCCGGGCACGCCCTCGC
>JAIXTR010000059.1 GCA_027483845.1 Caulobacteraceae bacterium
GCTGGACGTCGCGCCCATCATGGACCCGACCTACAAGACCGCGATGAACGCCAACCGGATCATGAACGCCTGCCTGAGCGGCATCGCACTGCGCAAGGCGGGCCTGACGAAGCCGGGCTATCTGAGCCCGGTCAGTCTCGGGGCGAAGCGCTAAGGGCGCTGCGGCGCAGCGCCTGAAGCCGTTCGGGGAGGGCAGGGCGGGTCGGGTCCTGCGCCTCCCCGAGCGCGGCGGCCGCGAGGCCGGTGACATTGGCGACGGCGAAGCTGACGCCGCTCAGGTTGCGGGACGGGGCCACCCCCGGCACCGGGCGCGGATAGCCTGACGCCCAGCAGATCGCCGTCTCATCCTCGATCCGCAGCACATAGCGGTCGCGGGGAATGTCCCAGTCGAGATCCACCCCCAGCACTCCCGGCAGGGCGCCGGGATAGCAGAAGTCCTCACCGGCCTGACGGGCGGCGACCAGCAGGACGCCGGCCCGCGTGGCCCGGGCGACGGCCTCGGCGAAGGCGGGCTGATGGGCGGGGTTGGTGGAGCCCAGGCTGAGGTTCACGAGATCGAGCCTGCGATCGATGCACCAGTCGATGGCGCGGACCAGGGTCGCGGCCGAGGTCTTCAGCGCCGTGTGGAACACCTTCACCGCGTAGATTTCGGCGGCGGGCGCCTTTTCCTGGATGGCGGCGGTGACGGCGGTGCCGTGGCCCAGGCGGTCGATCCAGGCCGCGGGCTGTTCGTCGATGGCGCCGTCGGGCAGCATGGCCACGCCGCCGGCGATCGGGCCGATGTGCGGATGGCCGGGGAAGACCCCGCTGTCGATCACGCCGATGCGCAGGCCCCGGCCGGCGGTCGGGGCGGCGATCACCTCGGCGACGGCGAGGGCCGCGCTGGTCACGCCACCAGCTCGGGCGCCGCCGGCGAGCGGGAGATCTCGGCCCGGCCGCCTTCGACGGTGATGATGGTGTCGGCGATCTGGGCCAGGGCCGGCTTGTGGGTGATCACGATGATGGTCGCGTCGGGCAGGTTGGCGCGGAGGTTGGCGGCGATCAGCGCCTCGGTCTTGATGTCCAGCGCCGAGGTCGGCTCGTCCAGGATGAGGATGCTGGGACGACGGAGCAGCGCGCGGGCCAGGGAAATCCGCTGCCGCTCGCCGGCGGACAGCGCCATGCCCCGCTCGCCGGTGCGGGTGTCGTAGCCCTCGGGCAGGCGCTGGATCAGCTCGTCCAGGCCAGCCTGCCGGCCGGCGGCCTCGATGTCCTCGCGGGTCGCCTCGGGCAGGGCGAAGGCGATGTTGGCGGCGATGGTCTCGTTGAACAGATAGGGCGACTGGTCGACCAGCAGGATTTCGCGGCGGAGGTCCTTCAGCGCGAAGTCGCGGATGTCGACGCCATCGACCAGCACCTGGCCCTGGTCGGGGTCGAGCTGGCGGACCATGAGGTCGGCGAGGGTCGACTTGCCGGCGCCGCTGGGGCCGAGGATCGCCACGAAGGCGCCCTGCGGGATCTCGAGGCTAACGTCCTCCAGCACGGGCTTGCGGTCGTAGCGCATGTGGACGTGCTCGAAGCGCAGCGACTGGCGGATGCGGGTCAGCGGATGGGGGTTGGCGGGCTCCTGCACCTCGGCCGGCGTGTCGAGGAGCTCGAAGATGCGGCCCAGGGAGACGCGGGCGGTGGCCAGGCTGGACGCCAGGCCCATCAGCACCTGGATCGGGCTCAGCAGCCGCATGTGATAGGCCATGAAGGCGACCAGGCCGCCGATGGTCATCTGGTCGTGCATGATCATCCAGCCGCCGTAGAGGATCACCGAGGCGGTGGCGGCCGTGAGGATCGTGCCGGGCAGGGCGCCGGCCATGAACGAGGTGACCTGCATCCGCAGCATGGCGTTGACGAAGGCGTCGTTGCCCTTCCGGAAGCGCGCGGTCTCATGCTCGCCGGCCTGGAGGGAGCTGACCACCCGCATCCCCAGGATGGTGTCGACGAACAGGCTGCCCAGGTCGGCGCTGCGCTCGCGCATCTCGCCGGTCAGGGCGGTCAGCTTGCGCTGGTAGTAGGTGAAGGCGAACAGGCAGGCGGGGACCAGGATCACGCTGACCAGGAACAGCTTCCAGTTCAGCATCAGCATCAGGGCGACGCTGCCGACGAAGAACACGACGTTGCTCAGGACGGACAGCAGGGAGTCGGCGGCGACGCGCTGCACCTCGCCGACGTCGGTGTTGATGCGGGACATCAGGTCCCCGAGCCGGAACCGGGCGTAGAAGCGCGGCGACAGCGTCTGCAGATGCCGGAACAGGGCCACCCGCATGTCGAAGAGCATGGCGGCCGAGATCGAGACGTAGCGGTAGCTGGCGACGACGTTGAGGGCGAACCCGAGGATGGTGGCGGCGAACATCAGCCCGGCCACCTGGACCAGGACCGTCATGTTCCGGTCGAGCAGCGCGTGGTCGATCAGGAGCTTGGTGATGTAGGGCTGGATCAGGCCAAGGCCGGTGGAGATCAGGCTGACCACCAGGACCAGGCCGAGCCGGGGCGCGTAGGGGCGCATGAACACCCACAGCCGGCCGTACGACTTCCATTCGGCGGGCGGACGGGGGGGCGGCAGGTCTGACGTGGCGGGCGGATTCAAGCGGATAGCTCCGGATGCGGGGGCCCGAGACAGCGCCCATGGTCGGCTATGCCATCGATGCACGGCATCAGGCCGCGCCGAAGCTTGGCCGTCAAGGCGAGGGGGCGGCCGATCCAGGCGCCGCAGGAGTGTACAGGTCGGGCCGCCGGACGCCCCGCCGTGAGGCGCCCGGGGCGAGGGGTCAGGGGGCGACGACCATGCCGCCGCCGGTCAGATCGCCGCCGAGGTCCCAGGTGCGCTCGAACTTCAGCGACTTGGCGTCGTAGACGTCGATGTCGAAGCTGGCGCCGTACATGTAGAGCTTCCGGCCGTCGCCCGACATGCCGAAGGTGAAGCGCGACTTGCACTGGAATTCGGACTTCTGCTGCAGGGTGTTGCCCGACATGTTGAAGCGCCAGATCTCGCAGCGCTTGTTGCCGGTGATGCCGTTGGTGACGACGGTATAGGCCTGCTTGCCGTCGGGCGTGATCTGCAGCCCCGCCATCTGGCTGGGGGCGGGGCCGATCGGCGTGTACTGGAATTCCCGTGTGGCCAGGTCGAAGCGGGCGACGCCGAACACCTTGTTGCGGACGTAAGGATCGGCGCCGTTGAACAGCGAGACGTAGCGGCCCTTCTCGCTGATGGTGTCCAGCGGGCCGCCGAAGTTGACGCCTTCCAGGCCGGGCGCCTCGGGCTTGGCCAGGTCGATCCGTTCGACCACCTTGAAGGTGGCGGCGTCCAGGACGAGCACCTTGTCGCGGAAGAGGTA
>JAIXTR010000182.1 GCA_027483845.1 Caulobacteraceae bacterium
GGCGACGTCATGCGCTTCGCCGAGTTCGGCGTGGTGATCCTGCTGTTCCTGATCGGGCTCGAAGTCCGGCCGGCCCTGCTGTGGGAAATGCGCACCTCGATCTTCGGCCTGGGCGCGGCGCAGATGCTGGCCAGCGCCCTTCTGCTGGGCGCCCTTGCCGTCTTGCTGGGCGCCGACTGGCGGGTGGCGACCGCCACGGGCCTGATTCTGGCGCTCTCCTCCACCGCCATCGTGCTGCAGAACCTGGAGGAGAAGGGTCTGCGCCAGGGCGCCATCGGCCAGTCCGCCTTCGGCGTGCTGCTGTTCCAGGACCTCGCCGTCATCCCGCTGTTCGCCTTCCTGCCGCTGCTGGCCGTGGGGCATCAGGCGGGCGAGGCGGCGGCCGGCGGCCATGGCGCCAGCATCCTGGCCGGCCAGGCGGAGTGGGTCCGGGTGCTGGCCACCTTCGCCGCCGTCGCCGGCGTCGTGGTCGGCGGCCGCTACCTCACCCGGCCGCTCTTCCGCTTCATCGCCGCCGCCCGCCTGCGCGAGATCTTCACCGCCTCGGCCCTGCTCCTGGTGGTGGGCGTCGCCGCGCTCATGGAGCTGGTCGGCCTGTCTCCCGCCCTGGGCGCCTTCCTGGCCGGCGTCGTCCTGGCCGAGAGCGAGTTCCGTCGCGAGCTGGAGACCGACATCGAGCCGTTCCGCGGCCTGCTGCTCGGCCTCTTCTTCATCACCGTCGGCGCGGGCCTCAACTTCGGCCTCATCGCCGCCCAGCCGGTCGTGGTGATCTCGCTTACGCTCGCCCTGATGGCGCTGAAATTCCTCGCCATGTGGGCTGTGGGGCTGGTGTTCCGCCGCGACCGGAAAGACGCCGCCACCATCGCCGTCTCCCTGGCTCAGGGGGGCGAGTTCGCCTTCGTGCTGATCGCCTTCGTGGTCACCGCCCGCGTGCTGACGGCGGACCAGGCGGCGCTGGCCACCGCCGTGGTCGCGCTGTCCATGGCGCTAACCCCCATCGCCTTCGTGCTGTACGAGAAGCTGGTCCTGAACCGCGTGGGCCTGCTGGCCGAGCCGGAACAGCTGCCCTTCGACGAAGGCGCGCCCGACGCCATCGTCGCCGGCTTCGGCCGCTTCGGACAGATCGCCACCCGCCTGCTCACCGCCGCCGACTTCAAGGTCACCATGCTGGAGTCCTCGATCGAGCAGATCGAGACGATCCGCCGGTTCGGCTGGCGCGTGCACTACGGCGACGCCACCCGTCTGGACCTGCTGCGCGCCGCCGGCGCCGACAAGGCCAAGCTGCTGCTGGTCGCCATCGACGACAAGGACAAGGCCGTCGAGCTGGTCCAGGCCGCCACCGAATACTTCCCCAACCTGACGATCATCGCCCGCGCCTTCGACCGCCGCCATGCCTACGAGCTGGTCCGGGTGGGCGGCGACGAGGTGGTCCGCGAGACCTTCGAGAGCGCGCTCCTCTTCGGCAAGAAGGCCCTGCTGCGCCTGGGCATTTCGGAGCGCCGCGCCGCCAAGTCGGTCAGCCTGTTCCGCGAGCACGACCTGGCCCTCTTCAACAAGCTGGCGCCCGTCTATGGCGAGGAGAAGGACTACGCCATGGCCGTCCGCGACAGCCGCGAGACCATGGAAAAGCTGCTCAGCGAGGAGATGCGCCGCCTCAAGAACGAAGAGGCCGAGGAGGCCGACAACGACGGCAAGGCCAAGGCGCTCCGCGAAGCCGGCTGACCGATTTGGCGCGGCCGCGGCTCTGGGTGTATTGAGGCGAAATGAGCCAAGCCCTCGACCTCCAGGACAAGATCGATCCCGTCTCCTTCGACCTCTACGGGACGGATTTTCCCACCTTCACCCAGAAGCTGGGCGATAGTTACGCCCGCTGGGGTTTCGCGGTCATCGCCGACCACGGCCTGCCGCAGGACAAGGTCGATGCGGCCATCGCGCAGATGAAGCTGTTCTTCGCCCTGCCCGAGGAGACCAAGCTCAAGTACAAGCTGCCGGTGTCCGGCCAGCGCGGCTACACACCCTTCGGGATCGAGACCGCCAAGGGCGCCACGCACCACGACCTGAAGGAATTCTGGCACGTCGGCCGCGACCTGCCGGCCGGCCACCGGTTCCGCAACCACATGCCCGACAACGTCTGGCCGGTGGACGAACTGCCCGAGTTCCAGGCCAAGGTCGGCTGGCTCTACAACGCCCTCGACGAGATGGGCCTGAAGGTTCTGGAAGCCATCGCCTGCTACCTGGACCTCGACCGCCACTTCTTCGAGCCGACCGTGAACTTCGGCAATTCGATCCTGCGCCTGCTGCACTATCCGCCGGTGCCCAAGGACGGTCCGCACATCCGCGCCGGCGCCCACGAGGACATCAACGTCATTACGCTCCTCCTGGGCGCTGAGGAGGCTGGCCTTGAGGTGAAGGATCACGACGGCCGCTGGATCGCCATCAACCCGCCTCCCGGCAGCCTGGTCTGCAACATCGGCGACATGCTCCAGCGCCTGTGCAACCACCGCCTCCCGTCGACCACCCACCGCGTGGTCAACCCGGCCCCCGAGCGCCGCGGCTTCCCGCGCTACTCCACGCCCTTCTTCCTGCACTTCAACTCGGACTACCTGATCAAGACCCTGCCCGGGACGATCGACGCCCAGCACCCCGACCGCTACCCCGAGCCGATCACCGCCGACGACTACCTCCAGGAACGCCTGCGCGAGATCAAGCTGGCGTAGCCGGCGAAGCCGACGGAGGGGGCGCTGAGCCCCCTATCCTACCATCCGCACTGGCGGCCCTTGTTCTGCTGGGTCAGCCAGGCGTCCAGAGGCTTGAAGTACTGGGTCACGGCGCTGGCGTCCGTGCGCGTCTCGCCGGAGAACACCGCCAGCGTCTGCGGCCAGGGCTGCGACTGGCCCAGCTCCATCATCTTGTTGAACTTCTCGCCGACCGCCTTCTGGCCATAGACCGAGCAGCGGTGCAGCGGACCCTTCCAGCCGGCCTGGGCGCAGGCCGCCCGGTGGAACTGGAACTGGTAGATGTGGGCCAGGAAGTAGCGGGTGTAGGGCGTGTTGCCGGGCACGTGGTACTTGGCCCCCGGATCGAAGGCGTCGGCCGGCCGCGGCCCCGGCGGGACCAGCCCCTGGTACTTCAGCCGCAGCTTCCACCAGGCGTCGTTGTACTGGTCCGGCCCGACCTCGCCCGAGAACACCTCCCAGCGCCAGCGGTCGACCATCAGGCCGAACGGCAGGAAGGCGATCTTGTCGAGCGCCATCTTCAGCAGGAACGGGATGTCCTCCTCCGTCCCCGGCACGGTCGGCAGCAGGCCGATCTGGTTCAGGTAGGTGGGCGTCGAGGCCGACAGCGCCGCGAAGTCGCCGATCGCCTCGTGGAAGCCGTCGTTGGCCCCGTTCCGGAACAGGGTCGGCTGGTTCTGATAGGCCCGCTGGTAATAGTTGTGCCCCAGCTCGTGGTGGACGGTCCGGAAGTCCTCGGCGTCGACCTTGGTGCACATCTTGATGCGGATGTCGTCCTTGTCGTCGATGTCCCAGGCCGAGGCGTGGCAGACCACTTCCCGGTCCTTGGGCCGCACGATCAGCGACCGCTCCCAGAACGTCTGCGGTAGCGGCGCATAGCCCAGCGAGGAATAGAAGCCCTCGCCGGTCTTCACCATCTTGACCGGGTCATAGCCCTTGTCCTGCAGCAGCTTGTCCAGGCTGTAGCTGGAGCTCGCCGTCTTGGGCTGCACCACGTCATAGATGTTGCCCCAGCTCTGGGCCCACATGTTGCCCAGCAGGTCGGCGCGGATCGGGCCGGTCTTCGGCTGCACGGCGTCGCCGTACTTCGCGTTCAGCTCCGCCCGCACATAGCAGTGCAGGTTCTTGTAGAACGGCGCCACCTGGGTCCACAGCCGGTCCGTCTCGGCGGCGAAGGCGTCGGGGTCCATGTCGTAGTTCGACCGCCACAACGCGCCGGTGTCCTTGAACCCCAGGCCGACCGCGCCCTCATTCGACAGGGCGGCGAAGCGGGCGTAGTCCGGCTTCATCACCGCCGCCACCCCGTGCCAGCCCTCCCACACGGCCTTCAGCTCGGCGGGGTCGCGGCTCTCGGCCATCACCGCCTCGGCGTCGTTCAAGGTGATGGACTTGCCCTTGTAGAGGAACTTGCCGGACGAATAGGTGCTGTCCAGCTTGGTCACCAGGCCGGCCAGCTGGTCGGCGGCGCCCGGCCGGTTGGGCGCCGGCGAGACCAGGTACAGCTTCAGCAGCTTCAGCTTGCGCGCCGTCACCGGGTCGGTCGCCACCCCGTTGAACCGCGCCGCCGCCGTCGCCAGCCGGGTCACCAGCTCGTTCTGCTCGGCGTTGGCCTTGGCCTCCAGCCACTGAGTGTCCTCGGTGATGAAGTTCGCCCGCACCCACGCGGCCCGGTTGGCGAAGGCGGCGGCCTTGTCCAGCTGCGCCTCCGCGTCCGTCACGAACGCCTTCGCCTCGGCGGCGGTCGGTTGGGCCGCGGCCGGCGCCGCACAGGCCAGAACAGCCACCGCACAGGCGGCCAACAGCTTCGTTTTCATCAGGTTTTCCTGGTCGTTTCCATAGGCGGCTCCAGGGCCGCCGCTGTGGCGAGGAGAGGCCGGGACGCGCGACGCGTCAAGGCGATCAACACCCGGATGTCATCCCGGTTTTGGCGAAGCCAAAGACCGGGACCCCGATCTGTTAACGTTCAGGATGCGTAGAGCGGCGACGCGCCGCGAGACCTCTGGGCGCCGCATATCGCGGTCCCGGTCTTCGCGTTCCGCGAAACCGGGATGACAACCGTTGAAAGGCCGCCCCCTCAGTCCTCGTATTCCGCCAGGTCCTCGGGGCCGCTGACGCTGACGTCCAGGTCGGTGACGATGCCGGTGCCCAGCGTATAGACCCAGCCGTGCACGCTCAGTTGCTGGCCGCGGGCCCAGGCGTCCTGGATGAACACGTCCGAGGCCACGTTGCGCACCTGGCGGATGACGTTCAGCTCCACCAGCCGGTCCCACTTCTCCCGCTCCCCGGGCAGCTGGTCCAACTCGTGGCGGTGGTCCTGGTGGACCTCGCGGATCGGGTGCAGCCAGTGATCCACCAGCCCCCGGCGCCGGCCATCCACCGCCGCCGCGACGCCGCCACAGCCGTAGTGACCCACCACCAGCACGTGCTTCACCTTGATCACCTCGACGGCGAACTGCAGCACCGAGAGGTAGTTGGCGTCCTGCGGCGGGGCCAGGTTGGCGACGTTGCGGTGGACGAACAGCTCGCCGGGATCCAGGCCCACGATCTCGTTGGCCGGCACCCGGCTGTCGGAACAGCCGATCCACAGGTACTCGGGGGCCTGCTGGCCCTCCAGCCGTTTGAAGAACCCGGGATCCGCTGCGACCTTGCGGGCGGCCCAGGCGGCGTTCTTCGCCTTCAGATCGTCGAGGGTCTTACGCATCTACAGCGGCTTCGCGTCCGGTTGCTGATTGGGGTGGGCGGCGATGAAGGCGGGATGTTTCGCGGCCCGGTCGGCGGCGGCGGTTAGTTTCGGCCACGGCGCCAGGTCCAGCTCGTAGCGGCGGGCGGAATAGACCTGCGGCACTAGGCAGCAGTCGGCCAGCGTCGGCGTCTCGCCGAAGGCGTAGTCCCCGCCATGCTTGGCGATCAGCGGTTCCAGGGCGTCGAAGCCGTCCGAGATCCAGCCGTGGATCCACTCGGTGATCTCGGCCTGCGCCACGCCCATCTTCGACAGCTTGCGGCCGACACGGGTGTTGTTCAGCGGATGGATGTCGCAGGCGATAATCCCCGCCATCCGCCGCACCATCGCCCGGTCCAGGGCCGAGCGCGGCAGGATCGGCGGATTGGGCCGGGTCTCCTCCAGCCATTCCAGGATCGCCAGGCTCTGGGCCAGCACCGTGCCGTCGCCCAGGTCCAGGGCGGGTGTCAGCCCCTGCGGGTTCACCGCCTTGTACGCCGGCTCGCGCTGTTCCCCGGCGATCAGGTCGATGGCGTGATAGCCATAGGCGCAGCCCTTGAGCTGCAGGCCGATGCGCACGCGGTAGGGCGCCGTCGCCCGCCAGGCGGAGTGAAGGGTCCAGGCCATGCTCAGCGCACCGTGAAGGTCAGCTTGCCGACGCCCTCGACCTCCCCCTCGACCCGGTCGCCGCGGACCAGGGGGCCGACGCCCTCGGGCGTGCCGGTGTAGATCAGGTCGCCGGGGGCCAGCCCCCACAGCTTCGACGCCTCGGCCACGATCTCGGCCACGTTCCAGATCATGTCCGCGACCGACCCGTCCTGTTTCACGGCGCCGTTGACGGAAAGGGTGATGCGGCCGGTGGGGGCCGGACCCTGCCAGCGGCGGATCGCCGAGATCGGCGCGCTGTCGTCGAATCCCTTGGCCGCGTCCCAGGGCTGGCCCTTGTCCTTGGCCCGCGCTTGCAGGTCGCGCCGGGTGAGGTCCACCCCGACCGCATAGCCATAGACCGCGTCCAGGGCCTGGGCGACGTCCAGGTCTCGCCCGGCGCCGCCGATGGCCACCACCAGCTCGACCTCGTGGTGCAGGTCCGCGGTGCGCGTCGGATAGGCGGGATCGCGTCCCGGCGGGACCACCGCGTCGGCCGGCTTGGAGAAGAAGAACGGTGGGTCGCGATCGTCGCCGCCCATCTCGCGCCGGTGGGCGGCGTAGTTGCGCCCGACGCACAGGATGCGGCGGACTGGAAAGCCCCCCAGGGCGGCGCCGCGCTCGTCCTCGACGGGGACCACGGGGACCGGGGCGGGAGCGATCACGAACTCGTCCATGCGCCGCTTTAGGCCCCGCGCGCCGCGATGTGAACCCCACGCTGCGGGAGACTGACCTTAGGTTCGGGACCCGTCATCTCTATGGCTCCGCTTGATTGTTTCCTCGAGGCGCCGCTTACCAGGAGGCGCCCCCAGTCGTACGAGATCGTCATGCCCGCCAAACGTCCCAGACTCGCGTCCAGCTTCCGGTCGCGCGGCGAAATGTGGACGACGCTCGGACTGACGGCCGTCCTGGCCTTCTTCCTGATCAGCGGCGCGATCGCCTACCTCAACATCCAGGTCCTGCGGCAGAACGATCAGAGCGTCCGCCACACCCACGACGTCATCATGTCCCTGACCGAGTTGCTGTCGACGACCCAGGACGCCGAGACCGGCCAGCGCGGTTACCTTCTGACCGGGGACGAGGCCTATCTCACCCCGTACGAAGATGCCGTCGGCAAGCTGTCCAGCCGCCTCGACACCATCGAGGCGATGACCCGCGACAATCCCGTGCAGCAGGCGAACGTCGTCCTCCTGCGTCGCCACGTCGACGCCAAGCTGGAGGAACTGGGCGAAACCATCGCCCTGCGCCGCGGCAAGGGAGTCGAGGCGGCGCTGGCGGTGGTGAACACCAATCGCGGCAAGATCGAGATGGACGCCATCCGCACCCAAGCGGACGCTATGCGGCAGGAAGAGTTGCGCCTGCGCAAGATCCGCATCGCCGAGATGTCCGCCGCCTTCAGCGCCGCGCAGAACACCGGTATGTTCGCGGGCTTGCTCGGCGCAGTGCTGACGGTGGTCGTGTTCACGCTCATCCGCCGCAACGCCGCGACCCGGGCGCGCCAGCAGTGGCTCCAGGGTGGGCAGGTCGGCCTGGCCGACGCCATGATGGGCGACAAGTCCGTCGAGCAGCTCGCCGACAGCATCCTGACCTTCCTGTCGCGCTACACCGGGTTCCAGGCGGGCGCGCTGTTCAAGGGCGAGGGCGGTCTCTATCGCCGGGCCGCCACTCTGGGCGTGCCGGCGGACGCCGAGCTCCCCGAGCGGTTCGCCCTGAAGGAAGGCCTCCTGGGTCAGGTCGCGTCCGAGGGTCGCCCGATGGTGCTGCGCGATGTGCCGCCGGGTTATCTCACCATCGGCTCGGCCCTGGGCCAGGATCGGCCGCGCCATCTGGTCATCGTGCCGGCCCGCGCCGACGGACTCGTCAACGCGGTGATCGAACTGGGCTTCCTCTACGACATCGACGACCAGGTGATGGAACTGCTGGAGCAGGCGGCGCCGTCGATCGGCATCGCCCTGCGCTCGGCCCGCTTCCGCACCCAGCTGCAGGACGCCCTGGAGGAAACCCAGCGCCAGTCCGAGGAGCTGCAGGTCCAGAGCGAGGAGCTCCGCGTTTCCAACGAGGAACTGGAGGAGCAGGGCCGCGCCCTCAAGGAGTCCCAAGTCCGCCTGGAGCAGCAGCAGGTCGAGCTCGAGCAAACCAACAGCCAGCTCGAGCAGCAGGCCCAGATGCTGGAGGCCCAGCGCGACGACCTCGAACGCACCGCCGCCGCCGTTCAGCTCAAGGCGCGCGAGCTGGAACAGGCCAGCCAGTACAAGTCCGACTTCCTCGCCAACATGTCCCACGAGCTGCGGACGCCGCTGAACTCGCTGCTGATCCTGTCCAAGCTTCTCGCCGACAATCCCAACGGCGCCCTGTCCGACGAGCAGGTGAAATACGCCCGGACCATCCAGTCCTCCGGCAACGACCTCCTGACCCTCATCAACGACATCCTCGACCTGTCGAAGATCGAGGCCGGGCACATCCAGATCCAGCCCGAGCCCATGCCGCTCCAGCGCCTCGCCAACGACATCCGCCAGCTCTTCAAGCCGGTCGCCGACGAGCGGAAGCTGGGCTTCGAGATCGAGATCGCCGCCGACTGCCCCTACGAGATCGAGACCGACCGCCAGCGGTTGGAACAGGTGCTCAAGAACCTGCTCGCCAACGCCTTCAAATTCACCGAGCGCGGGTCCGTTCGTCTGGCCATCGCGCCGGCCGGGGCCGACCGCCTGGCCTTCGCGGTCACCGACACCGGCATCGGCATCTCCGCCGAACAGCAGGAGAGCATCTTCGAGGCCTTCCGGCAGGCCGACGGCACCATCAGCCGCCGCTACGGCGGCACGGGCCTGGGCCTCTCCATCTCGCGGGAGCTGGCCCGCCTGCTGGGCGGCGCCATCACCCTGCAGAGCCGGGAGGGCGAGGGCAGCACCTTCACGATCACCGTGCCGGTGGCTTACGACCCCGCCCTGGTCCCCGCCCGCGATATCCAGCAACCGCCGCCGGCCAGCGCGCCATCGGCCTCTCCCGCCATCGCGACGCCCCCTGCGCCGGCCCGACCCAAGCGCGCGGCCGCCCGCACCCGCCTGACCGACGACCGCGAGGCGCTCAATCCCACGCGCCGTCTGCTGCTGGTCATCGAGGACGACGAGACATTCGCCGCCATCGTCCGCGACCTCTCCCACGAGATGGGCTTCCAGTGCCTGGTCGCGGGCACGGCGGAAGAGGCGCTCAACCTGGCCCGCGAGCACAAGCCCAGCGCCGTGGTGCTGGACGTGGGCCTGCCCGACGAGTCCGGCCTGACCGTCCTCGACCGGCTGAAGCGCGACGACCAGACCCGGCACATCCCCATTCACGTGGTCTCCGGCGCCGACCACAGCCAGACGGCCCTGTCCCTGGGCGCCATCGGCTACCTGGTGAAGCCCGTGAAGCGCGACGACCTGGCCGAGGTGCTGCAGTCGTTCCAGAGCCGGCTGACCCAGACCATGCGCCGCGTCCTGATCGTCGAGGACGACGACGTCCAGCGCGAGGCGGTGGGCAAGCTGCTGGCGTCTCGCGATGTGGAGACCGTGGGCGTCGGCACCGCCGCCGAGTGCCTCGAACAGCTGGGCCGCCAGACCTTCGACTGCATGGTGCTGGACCTGTCACTGCCGGACGCCACCGGCTTCGCCCTGCTGGAGACGCTCAGCAGCGGCGGCCACGCCTTCCCGCCCGTGATCGTCTATACCGGCCACGACCTGTCGGCCGACGACGAGCAGCGGCTGCGCCGCTACTCCAACTCGATCATCATCAAGGGCGCCAAGTCGCCCGAGCGCCTGTTGGACGAGGTCTCGCTGTTCCTCCACCAGGTGGTGGCCGAGCTGCCGCCCGAGCAGCAGAAGATGATCCAGCAGGCCCGCAACCGCGACGCCGTGCTGGAGGGGCGCCGGATCCTCATCGTCGAAGACGACGTGCGCAACGTTTACTCGCTCTCGAGCGTTCTCGAACCGCGCGGCGCCGTGGTCCAGATCGCGCGGAACGGCCAGGAGGCGCTCGACGCCCTAGCCGGCTCGTCCCAGGACCCTGCCCGCGCGATCGACCTCGTGCTCATGGATGTGATGATGCCGGTGATGGATGGCCTGGTGGCGACGCGCCAGATCCGCAGCGATCCCCAGTGGGCCAAGCTGCCCATCGTCATGCTCACCGCCAAGGCCATGCCCGACGACCAGGAACGCTGCCTGGAGGCCGGCGCCAACGACTACATGGCCAAGCCTATCGACGTGGATAAGCTGCTGTCCCTGGTCCGCGTCTGGATGCCCCGGTGAGCCTGAGCCCGCGCGACGGCGTCGAGGACATCGAACTCCAGTTGCTGCTGGAGGCCCTGTTCCAGCGCTACCACTACGACTTCCGCCATTACGCCCGCGCCTCGATCAAGCGCCGGCTGGCCCAGGCGCGCGACCAGCTGGGCTTCCCCAGCCTGTCGGCCATGCAGGACAGCCTGCTCCACGATCCGGCCACCCTGCCCAAGCTGCTCAACTACCTGACCGTCCAGGTCAGCGAGATGTTCCGCGACCCCTCCTACTTCCGCGCCCTGCGCGAGAAGGTTCTGCCGCACCTGCGCACCTATCCCTCGCTCAAGGTCTGGATCGCCGGGTGCAGCAACGGCGAGGAACTCTACTCCCTGGCCATTCTCTTCCGCGAGGAGGGGCTGCTCCAGCGCACCCTGTTCTACGCCACCGACATCAACCCCCAGGCCCTCGCCGCCGCCGAGGCCGGGGTCTATCCCCTGGATCAGGTCCGCAAGTTCACCCAGAACCACCAGAAGTCCGGCGCCCGCACCTCGCTCTCCGACTACTACGTCGCCGAC
>JAIXTR010000361.1 GCA_027483845.1 Caulobacteraceae bacterium
CGTCGAGACCGCCGGCTACAAGCCGCAGGAGCACGTCGACCACTTCAAGGCGCACGGTATCAAGGTGATTCACAAGTGCACCGCGGTCCGTCACGCCCTTTCGGCCGAGCGGATGGGCGTGGACGCCATCTCCATCGACGGCCTGGAATGCGCCGGTCACCCCGGTGAGGACGATGTCGGCGGCCTGATCCTGATCCCGGCCGCGGCCGACAAGGTGAAGATCCCGATGATCGCCTCGGGCGGCTTCGGCGACGCGCGCGGCCTGGTGGCCGCGCTGGCGCTGGGCGCCGAGGGCGTCAACATGGGCACCCGCTTCATGGCCACGGTCGAGAGCCCGATCCACCAGAAGGTGAAGGAGCAGATCGTCGCCAACGATGAGCGCCAGACCAACCTGATCTTCCGCACCATGCACAACACCGCCCGGGTGGCGAAGAACGCGGTGTCGGACGAGGTGGTCCGCATCGAGCGCGCCGGCGGCGCCAAGTTCGAGGACGTGAAGGACCTGGTGGCCGGCGCCCGCGGCAAGGTGGTCTACGAGGCCGGCGACCCCGACTACGGCATCTGGTCGGCGGGGCAGGTGCAGGGCCTGATCCACGACATCCCCACCTGCGCCGAGCTGATCGCCCGTATCGTCCGCGAGGCCGAGGAGATCATCACCGGCCGTCTGGCGGGCGCGGTGCTGTCGCGGACGCTGCAGCCCGCGGAATAGCCGCCAGCCACAGCCTGAAAATAAGAGAGCCGCCGGGTCGCCCCGGCGGCTCTTTCGTTTGTCCTTGAAGACGATCTGGCCGGAGCCCGAAGGCCCCGGCCGTTTCGGCTTAGAAGTTCATGTTCGCGCCGACGAAGAAGAACCGGCCGCGGTTGTCGTACTGCGACGAGCCGGTGCCCGTGCCGGTGAACACTTCCGGCAGGTAGGGCGGGTTCTTGTCGAACACGTTGATCACGCCCGCGCGGAAGGTGATGTCGTCGCTGAAGCGATACGACGCGCGCATGTCGTGTCGGAAGTAGTCGCCCGTCTTGTACGGGTCGAGGACGCCGGCCTGTTGCACCTGGCTGGCGATCATCGAGCCGATGTAGGACGTGCTCCAGCCCAGCGAGAGCTTGTCCTTGCTCCAGCGGATCGAGGCGTTGCCCTTCCACTCCGGCGTCGCGTTCGTGATGGTGTTCGCGAACTGCGTGTAGGCTTGGCCCGGCAGGCCTTGCTGGACCCAACGGTACATCCAGGTGGCGTCGACGCGCATGGCGATCTGGCCGTAGTCGGCGCCGAAGACGTCCTCGGTGTTGAAGCCGTAGGAGATCGCGTAGTCGTAGCCCTCGACCTTGATGCTGGCCACGTTCTGGTTGACCAGGACGGCCTCGATCACGCCGCCGACAACCGCGCCGCCGTTCGTGCCGGTGCTGTCACGCCGGATTTGCGCGCAGAACGGGTTGGCCGCGTAGGCCTGGCTGGCGTCGTCGTAGCAGAGCGAGCCGAACAGGGTGTTGATCGGAACCGTGCCCACGGAGTCGGTGATGTTGTACTTGAAGAAGTCCACCGAGATCTGGAGGTTCGGCACCCAACGCGGGTTGATGACCACGCCGTACTGATAGGTGTTGGCCTTTTCCGGGCCGAGGTCCGGGTTACCGCCTTGCAGCAGCGCCAGCGACGAGCGGCCCGTGCCGATGTTCGAGACGAACGTCAGCGGGTTGTAGCCCGGGATGGCCGCGGCGCAGGTGACGCGGCGGGCGGCCTGCTGCGCCGCGTTCGCGCTGCGGAACACGTCCTTGTCGCAGGGGTCGATCGCCGTGGTGGTGAAGTTGCGGCTCTGCGGCGCGAACAGCTCGACGATGTTCGGCGCACGGACGGCGGTGGACTGGGTCGCCCGGAAGCGAACGTCCTTCACCGGGGCCCACTCGACGTTCAGGCGGTACTGGTCGGTGCCGTGGATGGTCGAGTAGTCCGAGGCGCGGCCCGCGAGCTCGACGCTCAGCTCTTCGGCGAACGGAAGGTCCTTCAGGATCGGGACGCGGATTTCGCCGTAGATTTCCTTGACGGTGTATTCGCCGCCACGGGTGCCGATGGAGTTGAAGAAGAGCGCGCCCGAGGCGCCAAGGGCGTCCTGGACGAACAGGCTTTCTTCCTTGCGGAACTCGGTGCCGAACGCCACGCCCACCGGGCCGGCGGGCAGGTTGAACAGCTCGGTGGCCAGGTTCAGGCCGGCGACCGTCTGCTTCACCGACTGGTCGGTGGCCGACAGGGCGTTGGTCCAGAGGATGGCTTCACGGCTGGCGCCGTTGACCAGGTCCCACGGAACGCAGCCGGCGGCGCGGGCGGCGGTGTCGCGGCACACGACCTGACCGTTGACGACCACAGCGTCCGTGGCCTGCTGCACGCGCGCCACGTTCGGCACGTTGTAGGAGGTCGTGGTGCCGTCCAGTTCGGAGTACTGGACGTAACCGTCAATGTTCACGTCGCGGCCGAAGGTCTCGAACTTGCCAGCGAAGCCGCCCGCGATGCGGGTCTGTTCGCGCGACGTGCGAACGTCACGGCCGCCGAACTCTTCCCAGAATTTGCCGACCTGAGCGGTCGAGGTGCTGGTGAAGGTCTTGCCAGCGGCGAGCCATTCGGCCCGCAGCTGGGCCGCGGTGGTGCCGCCGCCATTCAGGTAAGCGTTATCGCCGCGCAGCACGACCGGCATGGTCCCGCCGCCCAGGGCCGACGAGAACGCCGGCTGGAAGATGCCGTAGCCGTTGGCCTTCACGTAGCTGGCGTCGACGAAGACGTTCCACGTGTCGGTGACCTTGTAGTTCATGTAGGTGCGAAGAACGGCGCGGTCGCTCTTGCCCTGCAGGGCGTTGTACGCCGGGCCGGAGTAGAACAGCGACTCGTCTTGGCAGGTCGGCTGGACGGTCGGCGTGGAGCAGGCCGCCGACAGACGGACAATGCTCTGGCCGTTGTCGCGGACGTCGCGGGTCACGGCCCGGGCGGTGCCGAGCGCGCCGCCGATCAGCTGGAACGTGGCGTAGGGCGAGGTGTTCGCACGCGACTGCGGGATGATCGTCTGCGGCGACGCCAGGGTGTTGCGGCGGATGCCCGGGTTAAAGTCATCCCGGTTGCGCTGCATGATCTTGTCTTGGTTGGCGTATTCGCCGCCCACGAGGATCGACAGCTTGTCGTCGAAGAACTTCTTGCCCCAGTTGAAGCCGTAACGGCCTTCTTCGCCGTCACCGCGCTCGGTGATGCCGCCCTGCAGGTCGAGCTCGAGGCCGTCCTGCTCCTTCTTCATGATGAAGTTGACGACGCCGGCGATGGCTTCCGAGCCATAGACCGCCGACACGCCGCCGGCGATCGTTTCGATGCGCTCGATCATCAGCGAGGGGATGGTGTTCAGGTCGACGGCCGGCGACGAGGCGTCGGAGAACGGCAGGCGACGGTTGTCCATCAGGACCAGCGTGCGCGTCGGGCCCAGGCCGCGGATGTCGGCGCGGGTCTGGCCGGCGAGGAACAGGCTCGAGGAGGAGTTCTGGCCGTTGGTCGCGGCCATGATGTTCGGCTGGTCGAGCAGGACCTCGCCAATCGAGCTTTGGCCCGACTCGCGAATGGCTTCCGCGCTCACGACCGACAGCGGCTGCGGCGAGGCGAACGTGTCGCGTCGGATGCGCGAACCGGTCACGACGATTTCACTCACGTCGACGCCTTCACCGGCGGTCTGAGCTTGGGCGATGGACGGCGCAGCAAGCAGGCTGGCCGAGGCGGCCGACATCAGCAGCGCGCTTCGAAGCATGGTGTTCATCTGGACTTTCATTCTTGCGGCCCCCCGGCCTTGGAACGGGTTTTGGAAGCGCCGAACGATGCC
>JAIXTR010000467.1 GCA_027483845.1 Caulobacteraceae bacterium
GCGCCGGTGTTCCGGCGAACGCGAAAACGGGGGAGCGAACATGGCGGGACTGATGCGTTGGGGTGTGGCGGGAGCGTTGTTGCTGGGCTCGCCCGCAGTGGCCCAGCCGATGGCCGCCGACGACACCATCGTCACCGAACTGGTGGTTACGGCGCGCAAGCGGGAGGAACGTCTGCAGGACGTGCCGGCGGCGGGCAGCGTCATCACGGCCGAGCGGCTGCAGGAGTCCGGCGGGGCCACCGACCTGCGCAACCTGACCAACCTGCTGCCCGGCGTCTCGCTGGTGGACAACGGCAATGTGAACAGCGAGTTCGCGATCCGCGGGGCGGGTCAGGCCGGCCGGAACGTAAACGCCGACTCCGCCATCGCTTTGATCCGCAACGGCGCCCAGGTTACCGGCGGCAATATCGGCGGCCGCGGCTTCGCCCGGATGGACCTCTTCGACATCGGCCAAATCGAGGTGCTGCGCGGCGCTCAGGGCTCGCTCTATGGCGCCAACGCCGTGGGCGGGGTGATCTCCGTCGTCAGCCAGGCGCCGCGTCCGGAGTTCTCCGCGCAACTTGAGGGCGGCTACAACTTCAACATGGAGGGGATCGACGCCATCGGCATCGTGAACCTGCCCGTAAACGACGTCCTGGCCGTCCGCCTGGGCGTCGACATCACCGAGCAGTACGGCGGGCGGGTCTACAACACCTTCCGGCGCGAGAACGTGGACGGCACGGACTATCGAGGCGCGCGCGTCGCGCTGGCCTTCACGCCCGAGGACGCCTTCAAGGCGGTGCTGACCCTGGACGTGTCGCGCCTGGACGACGCCGTCGGCGCCCAGGTCGACATCTCGCGGCGCAAGTACCCGGCGATCCCCGAAACATTCGACTACCTGACCCAGACCGAGGCCAACACCAAGTCGCGGCTTCGCCAGAACGTCGCCAACGGCAACCTCGTGATCAACGCCGACATCCGCGGCGTCCAGCTGACCAGCAGCACCAACGTTCGCTGGCGCGACTCTCTGGCGATCTCGGACGATGACGGGCGCTATCCCGGCGCGCCGCTGTTGGCCAACGGGCAGCCGAACATCGCCGGCGGCGCCACCTGCCGCAACAACAACTGCTATTCGACCATCGCCGACCAGGTGAACGTCTTCTACCAGGAGATCCGGCTGAACGGCGCCTGGGGCGCCCTCGACTGGACCGCCGGCGGCGACTTCCGCAAGCTCAGCGACAGCTATACCGTCGTGAACTTCGGACGCATCAACGGCACGGTCCCCGTGCCTGCCGCCTACGCGATTCTGGACAGCGACAACCGCACCTTCGGGGCCTTCGCCACGGGCGCCTACAAGCTGACGCAGACGCTGACCCTCGAGGGCAGCCTGCGCTGGACGCAGGATGAGAAGGCGCTGTTCGGCGGCCTCTCCAACGGCGCGCCGGTCGTCGGCAGCATCCGGCCGCGCGAACGCACCTTCGTGAACTGGACCTACGGCGGTTCGGTGAGCTGGCGGCCGACCTCGCGCCTCAACGTTTATGGGCGCCTCGCCACCGGCTTCCGCGCCGGGGGCTACAACCGCGACTTCGGAACCTCCAACGCCCTCCCGGGCAATCCCGCAACGCCGCTGGCCTACGACGAGGAGAGCAGCACCGCCTACGAAGTCGGGGTGAAGTACGACATGTCCCGCGCGCTGCAGGTCACCGCCGCCGCGTTCAAGACCGACTACAAGGACGTGCTGGTCAGCGACACCGGGACCCGGTTCGCGGCCCAGGGCGGCGGGGCGTTCATTTACCTGGACAACCTGGGTGACGCTGACGCCAAGGGCCTGGAGATCGAGCTCAGCGGCATCGTCGAGGTTCCGGTCGTCGGTGGGCGGGTCGTCTACGGCGTATCCGGCACCTGGATCGACTCCGATATCCAGTCGCCGATCACCACGATCGACGGCAACAAGCTGAACGGCACGCCGGACTTCGCGATGACCGCCAACGCGACCTGGTCGCGGCCGATCGTGGCCGGCCTCGATGGCTTTCTGAACGTCAACTACAAGGGCGAGTGGGACGGCTACTACAACATCACCAACCTGCAGAGCCGCGACACCAACCGTGCGCTCTCACTCCGGGCGGGCATCCGCCACGGCGCGGACTGGGAGGTGGCGCTGAAGGCGTCGAACGTCCTCAATCAGCACTACGAGTTCTTCTACGGGACGGGCTTCCTCGCGGCGACGCCGGGGCCTGAGTACGTCCTGCAGTTCCGTAGCCGCTTTTAGTCTCACGGGGGTTCAGGGGTGGCGACGGTGACGGGTGTCTTGAGCGGCGGCATGGACCGGCGGCGGGTGCTGGCGGGCGGCGTCAGTCTGGCAGCGCTGGCGGGCGCCCCGGTCCAAGCCGCGCCGGCTCGGCGCGTGGATGGTGAATGGCCGGCCTACGGCGCAACCAACGCCGCCACCAAGTACTCGCCCCTGACCCAGATCGACCGCACCAACGTCGGCAAGCTGACGGTAGCCTGGGAATGGCGCTCGCCCGACGCGGAGATCCTGCAGGCCAACCCCCAGCTGCGCCCCGGCGAGTTCCAGGCCACACCGATCATGATCGGCGGGGTTCTCTACACCTCCACGGCCATGTGCCAGGTGGTGGCGATCGACGCCGTCTCGGGCCGCACGCTCTGGCGCTTCGACCCGCAGACGTGGCGGCGGGGCCGCTTCACCAGCAAGGGGTTCCAGCACCGCGGCGTCGCCTACTGGGCAGACGGCGATGACCGCCGGATCCTCATCGCCACCGGCGACAATCGCCTGATCGCCCTGAACGCCACGAATGGCGAGAAGGTCGCCAGCTTCGGGCTGGGGGGCGAGGTCGATCTCGGAACCGTGGGCCTGCAGCGCAAGCTGGCGGCCGATCCGGTCGATTTGTTCGGCACCACCTCGCCGCCGACCATCTGCCGCGACGTGGTCGTGGTCGGTCAGTACATCCACGACCGTGAAGTTTTGGCCGAGATGCCGCCTGGCGACGTGCGCGGCTTCGATGTGCGCACTGGCGCGCTGAAGTGGACCTTCCACACGATCCCGATGAAGGGCGAGCCGGGTTACGAGACCTGGGCCGCCGGAACGGCCGAGAAGAACGGCAACGCCAACGTCTGGACGCCCATGGCGGCCGACGACGAACTGGGCCTCGTCTATCTGCCGGGGTCGTGCCCAACGAACAACTTCTATGGCGGTCGGCGGCCGGGCGACAATCTGTACGGCAACAGCCTGATCGCCCTAGACGCTCGGACGGGGCGGCGCCGTTGGCACTACCAGTTCGTCCATCACGACGTCTGGGACTACGACCTGCCCTGCGCGCCGAACCTGGTGGACATCACCGTGCGCGGGCGGCGGATCAAGGCGGTGGCCCAGGCCACCAAGCAGGGCTTCCTGTTCGTGTTCGACCGCGCCACGGGCAAGCCCGTCTGGCCGATCGAAGAACGGCCGGTCCCGCAAAGCACCATCGACGGCGAGCGCACCTCGCCCACCCAGCCTCACCCCACCCGTCCAGCGCCGTTCGAACCCCAGGGGATAGCCCCGGACGACCTGATCGAC
>JAIXTR010000433.1 GCA_027483845.1 Caulobacteraceae bacterium
CACCGGGCCGGTCCTTGCCGGCCCGTTCCACCGCCTTCAGCTGCTCCCAGCCCTGCTTTTGGTCGTCGAGCGACGCGTAGGTCTCGTCCCCGAACACATGCGGGTGGCGGCGGATCATCCTGTCGTTGCTCGCCCTGACTACGTCCTCGAAGGCGAAGGCGCCCTGTTCCTCCGCCATCCGCGCATGGAACACCACCTGCAGCAGCAGATCGCCCAACTCGTCTTTCAAGTCGGCCAGATCGTTGCGCTCGATGGCGTCGGCGACCTCATAGGCCTCCTCGACCGTATAGGGTGCGATGGTCGCGAAGGTCTGCTCCAGGTCCCACGGACACCCGTCGTCGGGGTCGCGCAGGCGCGCCATGATCGCCAGCAGACGGTCGATGGGCCTCAGGTTGGCCGGCGGGGCAGGGCGGGTCATGGAGGGCTCAGAACAGCGAACGGCGCGCGGCCGATCAGACCGCGCGCCGCCTTATCGTGCAAGCGATGGCTGGGCTAGCGCCGGGCGAGCTGCTCGCCGCGCGCCAGCTTCCCGGCGAAGCGGTTGAAGGTCCAGGTCGCGTCGCTCCAGGTCCAGGTCCCGTAGCTCTGGCGGATGTCGCTCTCGAACCAGCGATACGAAACCGGCGTCACCGTGCCGTCGGCGGCCGTCACCTGGCCTTCGATCGCCGCGCCCCCGACGCCGAAGCTCTCGAACGACAGGCCAGGCTTGTCGCCAAGCTGCTTGAACGTGGGCCGGTTGGGTTTGACGTCCGCCAGCACGAGGTCCACCCGCGCGCCGCCATAGGAGGGCTGCTTGGCGAGCGAAGTCTCCACGCTCTGGCGCAGCTCGCGCGTCAGTGTCTCGGCCTCACGCAGGCCATAGGTAGTCTCGAACGTCTTCTGCAGCTTCGGCGCAACCGTAACCGTAACGGCCGCCGGCGCCGCGACAGCGGCGGTCGCTCCGGCCAGGAGTGCGACAACGGAGAGGGGCAGAACGCGCATCGCGGATCTCCAAAAACGTCGACAGTTATTACTGGATAGAGATAGGGGGCTGTCTCTACCGCCACAAGCCATCGGCGTGAGGCCGCTCGGGCAGAGCTGTGAAAATGCGCCGTAAGACCGCTTCTCCGATCACTGCAACTTCGGCGAGGCGCCGCGAGGGCGGGGAACTCAGCGCAGCCATGAGCGCTCCATACGCGCCACAAATGGAGTTCACATGAGCGAAGAGACCTACGGCATTAGCGAGATCGTCGGAACCTCCAAGACGTCAGTCGACGACGCCATCCGCACTGCTATCGCCAAGGCGGGCGAAAACCGCCGCCATATCCGCTGGTTCGAAGTCACCCAAGTGCGGGGTCACGTCGAGGATCAGCAGGTGGCCCATTTCCAGGTGAGCCTGAAGCTCGGCTACACGCTGGAAGACTAGACACCCGAACGCGGCGATGGTGCGCCAGGACCTGCACGGTCCACGGCGCGTCGTCGGCCAGCGTAGAAAGAACGTCGAAGCGCGTGGTGGGTAACCTCTGGTCAGCTGTCGCCCTCAACGCCGAACCCGAAAGGGACGACTGTGTCACTTACTTGATAAGGCCGGCGGTGATCTACAGTGTGTTCGCGCCTAAGGAAGATTATCGGAAATCGAAGCCATGGCTTTGGGCGATGGATCTCCGGGAATGACGCCAGACGCCAGTTCAGGCTCCGGCAGGCGCCACACGCCGGCGGAGCGCCACGCCGGTGACGCCGAAGCCCAGGATCATCATCGCCCAGGTTGATGGCTCAGGAACGCCGCCCGTCTCAACGACCACGTTGTCGATCTGGAATTTCAGGCCGAGCTGCTGGATCAGCTGAAATCGGGTCACGCCTTCGAGACCTAGTTCAATGGTCTGCAATCCTGGCCGGAAATCCGTGATGATGTTTGCCTGATGATCGCCAAACGCGTCCGTCCAGCGGAAGTCGACAAACTCTACGTATCCGGC
Organism: Caulobacteraceae bacterium; assembly: GCA_027483845.1. GTDB lineage: Bacteria > Pseudomonadota > Alphaproteobacteria > Caulobacterales > Caulobacteraceae > Phenylobacterium. The sequence continues at coordinate 1,953 of JAIXTR010000433.1, forward strand.
GTCGAAATAGTCCGAAATATCGAGACTTTTCAGGGTGAAGCTGCCGCCGTTAACACGCCTGACGTCGATTGCACCGCCCGACGCGAGGTGAGCTAAAGTCGCGCCACCAGGATCGGCGTTGCCGGGATCATTGGCCGAGTAAACGACCAGGGCGTTCATCCCACTATCGAAGGGGTATTGAACTGGCGTGAAGAGGAAATCGCCGGAAGCGTAAGGCTGATAATAGACCATCGCATAGTCGAGCGTCAGGTCGTCGAATGTGATCGTGGTGGTCGCCGCGGCGGCCGGTAAAGCGACGACTGCGGCGGCAGCGGACGCCAAGGCGAGACGGATGGAGGGCACCGGAACGCTCCTGAACTAGCTTTGCTTTAGGGTGAGATCAACCTAGGGCGGCAAATCATGCGCGCGCAAGATGCATTGATGTCTGCGCCACCGGTTTCCTGCACGCGCTCAGTTGGTGAGCACGCGCGCTCTGGACGACGCCGGCTACATCAGCACTGAGGCAGTTCGATCTCGCCGGCCGCGATCCGCTGCAGAGTTTCCACAAAGAACGCTGGCTCGAGGGTCTTCACGCGGTCTTCCAGCGTGACCGGGGTGTCACCCGCCACAATCGGCACGGCCTGACGCGTCAGTTCAGGGCCGTGATCGTATTCGCCATCGACCACGTGGATGACGATAGCGCTTTCCGAGAGGCCGGCGGCGATCACCGCCTCATGTACGCGCGAGCCGTACATCCCCTCCCCGCCGAATGCCGGGAGCGGGCCGGGATGTATGTTGACGATGCGCCCGGCATAGCGCTTGAGCGTCGCTGGACCCAGGCGGCGCAGGTAGCCGGACATGACGATCAGTTCGACGCCGTGGGATTGCATCGCATCGGCCAAGGCGATGTCGGCCGCGTCGGGGTCGGTGAGGGTCGGGATCGCCTGGCTTGGGAGGCCTCGGGCGGTCGCCCAGGCCAAGGCCGGCGCGTTGCGCTTATTGCTGACCAGCAGCCGCGGTTCAGCCGCAAGAACGCCATCAGCGATCGCCGCAACGATGGCTTCCGCGCTGGAGCCGTTGCCCGAGGCTAAGAAGCCGAGCTTAAGATATTGAGACGACACGTGTTTCATGCCGCTAGTTGATGTCGGAATGTCAGGCCATCGAAGGCCGGCTCGACACCCGCGGGAAGCTGGGCCTTCAGCGTCTGGTAGTCGAGGTCGATGTGCATGTTGGTGAGGATCGCGCGCCGCGGCTTCACACGGTCGATCCATTCGAGCGCCAGGTCCAAATGCGCGTGCGTTGGATGCGGACGGTAGCGCAGCGCATCGACGATCCAGACGTCCAGGTCCGCCAGCGCCTCGAAGGCGGCCTCGTCCAGCCCCACTACGTCCGGCGAATAGGCCACGCCGCCGAATCGGTAGCCGACGGAACGGATGCCGCCATGGTCCTGGTCGAAAGTGACGACGGGGATCGCGCCCGACGGTCCGTCGACGCCCCAGACCTGGCCGTGGGGCGGGATCGCCTGCCGTTCGCAGATCGCTGGATAGCCCCCCTCGCACACGAACATGTAGCCGAAGCGCCGCTGCAGGCTGGCGTCCGTGACCGGGTCCATCCAGACCGGAATACGGGCCTGCTGGCGCAGGTAGAACGCGCGGACGTCGTCCAGACCATGCACCTGATCGGCGTGGTCGTGGGTCAGAAGGACGGCGTCAACGCGGCGGACGCTAGCGCGGGCGGTCTGCAGCCGCAACTCGGGCGAGGCGTCCACCAGCACCGTGGTCTGGGGCCCCTCCCCGTGGCTCGTCCGGCGGACCAGCAGGGCGCAGCGGCTGCGGCTGTTCTTCGGCTCCGCCGGGTCACAGACGCCCCAGTCCCCGTCGGCCCGAGGCACGCCCCCCGACGAGCCGCAGCCCAGGATGGTGATCTCCAGCGCGCCGCTCACGGCCGCGGAATCCGGTCGAAGAGGGCGAAGAAGGCGTCCGTGGTCCGTTGATCGGCCTCGTCCGGCGACCAGCCGCGGATCTCGGCCAGCTTGGCCAGGACGTGCGGGACATAGGCTGGCTCATTGCGCCGGCCTCGGTACGGCACGGGGGCCAGGTAGGGGCAGTCGGTCTCGACGATGATCCGCTCGGCGGGCATGTTACGGATGACCGCGCGGACGTCCTCGGCCGCCTTGAACGTCGCGATACCCGACACGGAGAACCAGGCGCCCAGGGCGGCCGCCCGCCGGGCAAGGTCGGCTCCGGATGTGTAGCAATGCATCAGCATCCGGAAGGGACCGGCGGCATACTCGGCCTCGAGGATATCGCCCATCACATCGTCGGATTCGCGGGTGTGGACGACGAGCGGCAGGCCGGTCTCACGCGCGGCGGCGACGTGGGCGCGAAACACCCGCGCCTGGATCTCCCGCGGACTGAGGTCGTAGTGGAAGTCGAGGCCGCACTCCCCGATGCCCACCACGCGCGGGTCGCGGGCCAGATCGACCAGGGTCTTGGCCGAAAGGTCGGGGTCTTCCTTGGCCTCGTGCGGGTGCGTGCCGACCGTGCACCAGATGTCCGGTTGGTCGGCCAGCGCGCGGCAGGCGGCGAAGTTCGAAACGCGGTCCGAGATGTTGACCATCAGCGCCACCCCGGCGTCGCGGGCGCGGGCGATGACGGCGTCGCGATCCTCGTCGAATTGCGGGGCGTGCAGGTTGACGTGGCTGTCGATCAGCATCGGGCGGGCGTCAGGTCTGCGCGGCCTGGCGCAGCTCCGTAAGGGCGGTGAACAGGGCGTCGGCGCGGTCGAGGTTCAGGGCCTCTGCCTCGCGTGGCAGGCGCTGCAGCGTCTCCCACGCCTGCGCCCAGCGATCAAGCCGGCCGAACCCCTGGGCCGCGTGGTCGGTCGTCAGGCGATGCACCCGCGCGGCCAGGCGGTCGAACAGCAGGTTGAACTGCGCCTGTCCCTGCCCGCCCCGGAAACTCTCGGAGAGGGATAGCGCGCGGGTCTCGTCGATGCGCGGCAGGTCGGCGAGCAGGTCGCGGGCGGCGTCGTCCATGGCGAGGGCGTTCGCCGCGGCCAGCGACAGGGCCTGGCCGGGGGCGCCCTCGGCCATGTGGGCCAGACGGAGGGCCTCTTCGGGATTGAGGTCCGCGCGCGCCGCGACGAAGGCGGCCGTCGCTTCGATGCCCAGGGGGTGGAACGCGAGGCGGCGGCAACGGGACCGGATGGTCGGTAACAGGCGACCCGGCGAATGCGACACCATCAGCATGACGCCCCGGGGTGGCGGCTCCTCCAGAGTCTTGAGGATGGCGTTGGCGGCGTTGACGTTCAGGTCGTCGGCGGCGTCGACGATCGCCACCCGGTGCGGCGCGCTGGCGGGAGACTTCGAGAAGAATTCGGCGAGCTTTCGGGCGTCGTCCACGGGGATGACCTTGCGCGGCTTGCCGTCCGGACCCTCACGTTCGAGCACCAGCAGATCGGGGTGGCTGCGCGCGGCCACCTGGCGAGCGACGGGGTGGTCGGGATCCGCGCCCAGAGTCCCGTTTGGCGCATAGGCCGGCGCGCCGAGCAGGCGTCGCGCGGCGCGGTAAGCGAAGGTGGCCTTCCCCACGCCTTCCGGTCCTGTCAGCAGCCAGGCGTGGTGTAGTCGGCCGCGGACGCGCGCGGATTCGAACGCCGCTTCGGCCAGTTCCTGGCCGTCCAGGTGCTGCACGTCGCGCGGGTGGGGAACCTCGAGATCAGCCATCGACGGCCAGGCGCGCGGTGAGCGTGCTCCAGATCGCCGCCTCGACCGCCTCGATGCCGGCCGTGGCGTCGATGATGGCGCAGCGGTCCGGCTCAGCGGCGGCGATGTCCTGGAAACCAGCACGCAGCCGCTCGTGGAAGGCCATGCCTTTCGACTCGAACCGCATTTCAGCGCCAGCCCGCGCCTGCGCGCGCGCCAGGCCGATCTCCGCCGGCAGGTCGAACACCAGGGTGAGATCCGGGCGTGTGGCCTCAAGGATGTAGGTCTCGAGCGCGGTGATGAAGGCCGGATCCACCCCGCCGGCCGCACCCTGGTATGCGCGGGTGGAGTCGGCGAACCGGTCGCAGATCACCCAGGCGCCGCGGTCCAGCGCGGGCCGGATCACCCGCTCGACATGGTCGCGGCGGGCGGCGTACATCAGCAGCGTCTCGGTGACCGGGCTCCATCGGTCGGCGTCGCCGCGCAGGACGATGTCGCGGATACTCTCGGCTCCCGGCGAGCCGCCCGGCTCGCGGGTGGTCACGACATCGCGCCCGTCGGCGCGCAGGCGCGCCGCCAGGCGCTGCACCTGGGTGGACTTGCCGGCCCCCTCGCCGCCCTCGAACGTGATGAAACGACCCTGTGTCACGCGGCCAAATTGGCGCGTTCGGCGCGGATGTCTAGAAGCTGCTGCCGATCACGCGTGCGTCGGCGAACCCGATCCCGGCGATGCGATCGCGCAGCGCGTAGGCCGCCGCCTCGTCGGCCGGCGCCGGCAGGACCACGCGATAGAGCGTCGTCCCATTGCGCTGCATCGGCTCGATGGCGGCCAGGCCGGCGTTGGACAGCTGGGCCACCGCGCGCTGGGCGTTGAGTTCGCTGGCAAAGGCGCCGGCCTGGATCCGCAGCGGCGATGCCGCGACGGCGGTCGATGCGACCGTGACGCCCTGGCCCGCGATCGGGGTGTTGGAAATGGCGGAGCCGGTAATCGGCGGCAGGGCCTGGACTGTCACGGCCTCGGGCGCGGCGCGGACCGTCATGGCCCGCGACGGGCCGCCAGCGGCCATCTCCATGACCGGATCGGCGCTTGAGGTGGCCGTGGCCAAGGGCGCCAGGGCCGGGGGCGGCGCGCGGGTCGGCAGCGGGCGAGCGTCGGCGTAGCGCAGGCCATCGGCGGGACCCGTCAGCGGCGCCGGACCGACATAGCGGACACGGAC
>JAIXTR010000364.1 GCA_027483845.1 Caulobacteraceae bacterium
CAGAAGCTTTCCCTACATCGTCAAAATACTGACGCATGCGCACGGATTGTGCGCTGCACACGCAATATGCGTCTTGAGCCCTGCGATTGACCATCGGTTCCACGGGACGCTTTGCTGCGGTGCAGCAATTTGGAAGAACCTGGATTGCCGGAGACAAGGCGCCGAGCATGACCGGAAGCGCTGAATCGAGGCGCCGAAGCCCGCCTGGATCGCGAGCTGTGGTGTGGGGCTTGAAACTCTAGCCGATCACTTGTGCGCCGCCGGACTTCGGTAGCTGCCACTCGCGATCTGGCGGATCCCCTACCCTATCGATTGAGAAGGATTGAGGCAGACAAAAACAGAGCCGCCCAGGCTGGCGTTTCTGCATTTCATCATCAGTGGGGGAAGTGGTGCCTGGGGGCGGATTCGAACCACCGACACGCGGATTTTCAATCCGCTGCTCTACCAACTGAGCTACCCAGGCTTGGGTCCCGGCGCGCGGGAGCCGCTCTATAAAAGAGGCTTCGACTTAAGTCCAGCGAGCCGCTGCGGGGAATTTTCGCGGCGTCACGCGTCGTCCGGGTCGGACGTTGGCGGAGCGTCGTCATCGCTCGCCGGAAGCACATAGGCGCCGACCAGCCACTTCTGCAGATCCAGGTCGGCGCATCGCCGTGAGCAGAACGGGCGAAACGCCGCCACCGTCGTCCGGCTGCAGATCGGACAGTTGGATTTCACGTCGAGCTGACCTCGTAGGATTCGCGTGGCCGGGCCGGATCGGTGGCCAGGAAGAATCGCGCGCCCATCCGCTCCGCGAGCCCATGCACCAGCGGGCCGGCGACCTTCGCAACGGTGGGCGCGCACACGCCGGTGAGCCGCGCGCCTGGTTGGGCTGCGCCCTCGCTCGCTAGCCGGCGAACCAGCCGCTGAGCCAGCGTTCGATCGGTCAGTGCGCCATTGGCGGCCTGGAGATGCTCGATCACCGGGCGCGTACGGCGGGGGATTGAGAGTTCCATGGTCCCGAACCGGCCGACGGCGCCGATGGAAACGCCGGGGTTGTCGGCTCCAAAAGCCAGGCGCGCGGCGGCTAGCAAGGCCTTGGCGTCGTGCCCCTTGCCCACAAGGTCCAGGATCACCAGCCCGCCCAGCCCCTTTAGACGCAGCAAGCGAGCCGCCTCGCTGATCGCGACGAGGTTGACCTGCCGCGTGACGCGTTTGGCGTCCTGTCCCTTGCGCGCGCCAAGATCCACATCGACCGACGTTAGGGCTCGGGTCGGTTCGATGGCGATGTCACCGCCGCCGGGAAGCCCATGCACGATCTCAAGCGCCTCAGCCTCAGCCTCGTCCGCCATCGCGCGCGCGCCGTCACCTTCGATTGGCGCAACATCGCGAACCAAAGTTGCGAGAATCTCCCCGACCGTCGGCGGAGGCTGAAGGATCCGCGGAGCCCCCTCTGCAGGGCCGATGGCCCGCGCCACCGCGAGTTTGCCCGCCCGCGGCTCACCGCGGATCTCGACCTCGATCGCCTCGCCCCGCACGGGACGGCTGTCAGCCTTGTAGGAGAGGATCGCTTCCGCCCCCCCGCCCAAGTCCAGGAAGGCGATCCCGATGGCCGGCTCGATGCTTGCGACGCGAGCGATTGACCGTGCGCCGAGCAGCAGCCGGAGATCGTCGTCGTCGCGCCTTAGGATGAGCCGCTCCGGTCGGCCATCCAGGGTCACAACGCCCCGTGTCTCGCCGATTCCGCGGTCCAGGTAGGTGCGGCGCTGACTCATGACGGCCGAAATCCAACGCCGGCCAGCAGCGCGGCTGTTTCGTAGAGGGGCAGTCCGACGATAGCTGAGTAGGACCCCTGCAGGGACATCACCAAGGCGCCGGCATACCCCTGAATGGCGTAGCCACCCGCCTTTCCGATCCCCTCCCCCCCTTCGATATAGGCGCGCCGGTCGTCGTCGCTCAGGCGTTTGAAGCGAACCTTGCTCTCCACGAGGCGCGAGACGACGCGGCCGTCCGGCGCCGCCACAGCGACACCGGTGAGCACACGATGCGCTCGGCCCGACAGCAAGGCGAGGCAGCGGCCGACCTCGGCGGCGTCCTCAGCCTTTGGCAGAACGCGCCGGCCGACAGCAACCACGGTATCTGCGCCCAGCACGTAGGCGTCTGGTCGGCGAGCGGCGACGTGCGCGGCCTTCTCAAGGGCCAGGCGCAACGCGAGTTGGCGCGGCGTTTCGTCGGGATGCGGGGTCTCATCGATTTCGGCCGCATCGACGGCGTCCGGCGCCATCCCAATCTGCCGCAGAAGTTCGAGTCGACGTGGACTCGCAGAAGCGAGGACAAGGCGCGGCTCAGGTGACAATTCGGCGCCTCGATGAATCAGCGAACACGGAAGGTGATACGGCCCTTGGTCAGGTCGTAGGGAGTCATTTCGACGAGAACCTTGTCGCCAACCGCCACCCGGATGCGGTTTTTACGCATCTTTCCCGCCGTGTGGGCGATGATCTCGTGATGGTTCTCAAGGGTGACGCGGAACATGGCGTTGGGCAGGACCTCGCTCACCACGCCTGGAAACTCCAGCAATTCTTCCTTCGCCATCCGGCTTCCCAAGCCCCGTCGCTGCGTCTGTTGCGGCGGTCCGAGCGCGCCGGCCAGCCGCGTCGGTCGGCAATATAGCTTGCCGTCAAACGGGTCGTCGATGGGCCCTGTCAGCCTCGGAAGCGCTGCGCGATGCGCGCGGCCAGCCCATCGCGCACCTGCCGATACGTTTCGAGCCTGTGATCGCGCGACCCCTCCGTCAATGTCGGATCCGGTGTCGGCCAGTACTCGATCTCTGCGGATCGACCTCGCGCGAGTTCGACCGCTCGGTGCTGAGCCTCGGGGGTCAACGACACCACGAGGTCGAAGGAGTCGTCCTCCAGTTCGGCAAAGGTCTTGCATCGGTGCCGGCTGAGATCGACGCCCAATTCCCGCATGACCTCGGCCGCCAAAGGATCGACTTCCATGTCGTCGACATCAGCGTCGTAGGACCCGCGCTTCAGGCCGCAACTGTCTACGAAGATGCGCGTACCAATGAGGTGTTTCATCAGCGCTTCCGCCATTGGCGACCGGACCTGGTTGAAGTTGCAGCAGAAGAGGACCGCGTCGGGCAGTCGCTTCCCCTGGTCGTCATCCATCCGTCGTCAGCCCCGCCAGTGGAGGGCGCAGATCAACGTAAAGAGGCGGCGCGCCGTATCGAGGTTGGTCTCGATCTTTCCGGTCAGTCGCGTCTGGAGCAGCTCGGAGGCTTCATTGTGGAGGCCTCGCCGCCCCATATCCAGGGCTTCGATCTGCTGCGGCGTCGAGTTCCGGATCGCCTGATAGTAGCTGTCGCAGATCATGAAGTAGTCTTTGATAAGCGTTCGGAACGGCGACAGCGACAGGATATGCCGGCGTTCGTAGGTGGGTCCCCGAACATCCAGGACGAGACGGTTCTCCAACAGGCCCATCCGGAGGTCGTAGGGGCCTGACTCCGCGCCTTCCGGGAAGAAGTAGTTGTCTTCGAGGAGATCGAAGATAGCGATCTGCCGTTCCTGCTCCTGGTCGCGCGAAACCGCCGCGAGCGACTCTTCGTCGAGCTCGACGGACTGCAACCGGTGAAGGGTCTTCGGATCTTCGGCCATGGCTTCGAAGCCGAGCTTTATTGCAAACCGGGGGCCGCCGTCATCACGCGGTTGCGAACGCGGCCCCGAAGAATGAAAAAAGCGCCCGACGCCTGGGGCGTCGGACGCATGATCTCAGCCAGCAAATCAGTAGGCGGCGTATCTCGCCTTGGCGGGTCGGACGAAATCGCCGCGAACGTAGCCAACGCCAACGCCGCCATCCCCCACCAGGATCCAGTCCGAGCCGCGAACCTGGGCCAGAGCCTGGAATCGCTGCCCCGGCTGCAGGCGGCCAACGCGGCCCGAGTTGGTGGTCGGCACCGCGCGCAGGTTCACCGCGCCTTCGGCGACGAACGTCTCGCCGATCCGGTCGTACCGCGCAGCCGAGACGTCGTTGCTCAGCCGATACCCGTTACGGCTGTAGGTCCCGGCGTTCTTCGCCCGGCTCTTCTGCGCCTCGCAGCCGATGGCTGAACCCGCCGCCGCGCCAAGCGCCGCGCCGGCAACGGTCTCACCGGTCGCGTGCCGCCCCCCGACCTGCTTGCCGACGACCCCACCGAGCAGCGCTCCGATCACCGCACCCGCTTCCTGCTTGCCGCCAGAAGCCGAGCAACCGGTGACGCCAGCGCTGGCCGTGGCGCCGCCGCCCAGGGCCAGGGCGCCCACCAGCAGCGCGGCGACGGCGCCGCTACGGGCCTTGATCTTGTGTTCGTGCTTCATTGGGGTGTTCTCCGTCCGTCAGCATCCAGCCGACGACCGCGTTCTAGCGGCCGCCACCTGAACAGACCTGCAGGCCGGCTGACAGGAATGGTTCAGGTTGGCGGCGCCGGCGGCGGGCTCTCGCCAAGATCGCCGCGAAGCTCCAGCGGCTGAGCCTGTACGGGTGTCGTCTTCACAGGCGTCAGGATGCCTTCGGCGTCGAACGCGTTCTTCAGACGACGGTTGAACTCACGGCCAACGTCCCATTGCGCTCGCGGCTCGGTGACGAACCTCGCCTTAATGTAAGCGGCGTTGTCCGCCAGCCGGTCCACGCCCAGAACTTCGAACGGCTGCGTGATCATCTTCGCGAAGCCCGGGTCGGCCCGCAGACCGTCGCCCACCGCCTTGATGACCGCCAGCGCCTTGTCGAGGTCGCTGTCGTAGCTCACCGGGATCTCGGCCAGATACGACGAAAACCCCTTGGTGCGGTTATGGATTACCTGGGCTTCGCTGTACGGGAAGATATGCAGCGTGGCGTCGGCGTCGCGCAGCCGGATCGTGCGCAGGGTCATCGCCTCGACCACGCCACTGGAGCCGGCGATCTGAACATTGTCCCCCACCGAGACGACATCCTCGGCGATCAGAAACAGGCCGGTGAGGAAGCCCTTCACCAGCGTTTGCGCGCCGAACCCGACCGCGATGC
>JAIXTR010000501.1 GCA_027483845.1 Caulobacteraceae bacterium
ACAGCTTCCACATCGTAGCGCTTCGGCTGGCGCCGGTCCGCCGCTGCGAGCCCCAGGTGCTGCCCGATCTCGCCGCCGAGGCGCAGCAGCTCCTCGACCTGGCCCACCCCGGGGCGCGCCGGCGTCGCGGCCCGGCCTTGCATGCCTTTCACGCGCGCCGGATCGCTGTGGCCGAGATCCTCGCGCAGCGGGTTCGGCCGGCGGCGCCGGACGGCGACGATGAAAGGGCCTGATCCGCCCGCGCGCGGAGCTTCGGTCTGCCCTGTGGCGCATCGCCGGTGATCCGGGCGGCCTTACCGCTGTTGATGACCGGCCCGCCGATCTCCATCCGATCTCCTGCCGATCGCAAGCTGATCGTCTTGCGATGTCAGCGGACCCTCGCCCTCATCGCGGACGGCTCGCGTGCGAATATCGCGCACAATACCCGGATATGAATTGAGAATAGGCGGGCGGGGGCGCGGGCTGAACGGGCCGCCGCTCCTGGCGGTCACCCCAGACCGGAGGTCTGACATGACCCAGCTGCAAACCCCCACCCCCCGCCTCGTCTGCTTCGGCAGCGCGCGGGCCGTCACCCAGGCGGTCGAGACCGGTTCGCCGGAACTGATCGTCGGCGGCCCGGAATTCGCGGGCTGACGCGTCGCCCGTCGTCGGCGTCGCCGACGGCGGGCTTCCCCATCGCCGCCGTCCCGCACGGACGGCCTCAAACGGAGAGGCGACATGACCTCAACGACCCCGACGGCGCTTGCGCGCCTGGTGGCCCTCGGCCGCGCCCGGACGCTCACCCGGGCGGCGGAGATCGGCGAGCCCGAAATGGTGCTCGGCGGTCCCGAGTTCGCCGGCTGACCGGCGGCCCGCCGTCCGCCCCCGGGCGGCGGGCCCTGTCGCCCATGACCGCGACCCGCTTCCTCCGCCCCGACGTGCACGGGGTCGCCGTCGGCGAGGACCTGGTCCTCCTCGACATCGCGGCCGACCGCTACGTCTGTCTCCCCGCCGTCGGCGGCCGGGCCACCCTGCGGCCCGATCGCCAGACCTTGGAGATCGTCGATCCCGACCTGGCCGCGACCCTGGCCGGGGCCGGGCTGCTTCAGGACGCCCCGGGGCCGCCCCGCCGGGCGCCGCCGCCCGCGCCCACGGCCAGCGCCATACCGGCCGACCTGCCGCGCCCGGGCTGGCGGGAGCTGCCGCCCCTGTTGGCCGGTCTGGCGGACGCGGCGTGGCGCTACCGCGGCCGGACCTTCGCCCAGATCCTCGCCGCCGGCGCCCGGCCCGCCGACCGCCCGGACCCGCCGCGGTTCACCCCGGAGCTCGCCGCCGCCGCCCGCCAGTTCCAGGTCTGGGCGCCCTATGCGCCGGTCACGGCCCAGTGCCTGCTGCGGGCCTTCCTGCAGCTGCGGGGTCTGCGCCGGGCCGGCCTCGACGCCGAATGGGTGTTCGGGGTCCGGACCTGGCCCTTCCACGCGCACTGCTGGCTTCAGGCTGAGGACGTCGTGCTCGACGACTGGGCCGAGCGGGTGGGGGCCTATGCCCCGATCCTGGTGGTCTGACCGTGCGCCGCAATCTTCTCATCCTGCAGTGGCCGCCGGCGTCGCCCGACGCCGCCGCCCAGGCCCAGACCCTCGTCGACGTGGCTGATCGGCATCCGGCGTGGCGGCGCGCCCATGCCGCGCCGGGCCTGGCGGTCTGGCGCCGCGGCCCGGCCGACCTGCCGCTGCGTGTTCTGGACGACGGTGAGAGTCTCATCCTCGGCGACATCGTCCCGGCCCTGGACGCCCCGCGCCAGCCCGGAGCGGCGCTCGCCGCGACGGCCGCCACGCTCGTGCGCCAGATCTGGGGCGCCTACGTCGCCGTCCTCCGGTCCCCGGCCGGCGACTGGAGCCTCCTGCGCGATCCTTCGGGCGAGGTCGACCTGATCACCTGGCGGCTGAGCCCGACGGTGGCGGTGGCCGCCTCCGCCCTCGAGCATCTGCCGGCAGGCTTCACCCCCCGGCGCATGGCCCTCGACTGGGACAGGATCGTCGCCCTGCTGACCGTGCCGGTGGCCGCCACCACGGAGAGCCTGTTCGACGACGTCCTCGCCGTCGGCCCCGGCGACGCCTGTCCGCTGGGCGGGGGTCCGCTGCAGGCCGTCTGGCGCCCGTCGGCCTTCGCCGCGCCGATCGACCACGATCCCAACGACCTCGCCGGCGCCTTCGTCGCGCGCCTCGACGCCTGCGCCGCGGCCCTGGTCGCGCCACACGCCCGGGTGCTGGCGGAGCTCTCCGGCGGCCTCGACTCCTCGGCCGTGGCGGCGGCCCTGGCCGCGACAGGGCAGGGCGACCGCGTGGCCGCCTGGCTCAACATCGCCGACCCGCGGCCCGAGGCCGACGAGCGCCGCTATGCCCAGGCGGTCGCCGACCGGATCGGCGCGCCGCTCACCGTGGTGACCCGCCGCCCGCCAAGCCTCCAGCCTGAGGACCTCGAGGCCCTGGCCGGCTGGACCTGGCCCGCCCTGACGAGCGTGGACGTGAGCCTGGACCGCGAAGAGGTCCGCCGCATCCGCGAGACCGGCGCCACGGCGGTGGTCTCCGGCCAGGGCGGCGACGCCGTCTTCTTCGAGATGCCGTCGCCCTATGTGGCGGCTGACCTCTGGCGCGCGCACGGCCTTCTCACCCTGCTCGCCGACCCGCGCCTGGGTCAGATCGCCCGGCGCGGGCGCCAGACGGTCTGGGAGGTCCTGCGGGAGGCCCGCCGGGGCCTCACCGGAACCGGCAGCGGGCCGAAGAACATCAACGGCCTGGTGACCGCGGCCGCCCGCGACCAGGCGGCGGGAACGGAGCACGCCTGGGTGCGGGACCTGGCCAACCACGACCTGCCGCCGGGCAAGCGGGTGCATATCCGCGCCATGGCCACCAGCCACTTCAACCACACCCCGTCGCACCGGCGGGACGCGGCCGACCAGCTCAGCCCGCTGCTGGCCCAGCCGATCATGGAGTTGGCCCTCGGCGTCCCGACGCCCCTGCTGGCGGCCGGCAATCCCAGCCGGCCGTTCCAGCGGCGGGCCTTCGCGGACCGCCTGCCGGCCCTGGTCCGCGATCGCCCGGCCAAGGGCAATGTCAGCGTCTACCTGGCCCAGTTCGTCGCCCGGAACCTGGACCTGATCCGGCCCTATCTCATCGACGGCGTCCTGGCGGAGGCGGGGGTTCTCGACCGGGCCCGGCTGCAGACGGTTCTCAACCCGGACTATCTGATCCTCTCGCCCGCCGGCACCGACCTGGTCGGCGCGATCGCCGTGGAAGCCTGGGTGCGGCGCTGGCAGACCCGGGTCCCGGACGGCTCGGGCCGCTGGCGGCGGTGAGCCCTCGTCGTCCCCGCCGTCGGACATCGGCTGGACCGTGTGCGTTGCGGCGTCCGGCAGCCTTTGAATAGCCGTCCGTACAGGGCCGCCTCGCGCGACAGGCGACGCACATTGCCAAGCTTTCGCGACTATGCAGTTTATGCCGGCGAGTGGCGTATCGGGGGTTGCTGTGACGAGCGTGTTCTTGGGCTGGCGGGGCGATCGATAGCATGCCGCGCATCCAGAGTGATCTCACCGTCACCGCCGGCGAGTACCGCCGCTTGACCTACACGTCGGATCCGCAGTCGGACACCCAGGGCAACTTCGGCTTCTACTTCACGCCGGCCACCAGCGCCGGACTCTCGTTCACGAATTACGGGCGCGTGGAGTTCATCACCGACGCCCCCGACGCCGATCTCTACCTCCTCTACACCGCAAGTTCCGTGTCGGGGTTCTCGGGCGTCGTCTGGGAGAACCAGGGTGCGCTCGTCGTCCAGTCGTCGCAGGGCGGCGCTCGCGGCTACAGCGGCGATGGTTCGCAACTGTTCCGCAACGCCGGTTCGCTGATCGCCGACGGCAAGCTGTTTGCGCAAGGCTACGCCACCTACGGCGTTGGAAACGTCCTGCTGGTGGACAACCGCGGCGACATCCTCGTCCACGGTGCAGGCTCGGCGTCCGGCGTGCTCCTCAACAACCACAACAAGGTCCAGAACTCCGGCCTGATCCGAGCGACCAGCGACCAAGCGAGCGACGGGTTTGACCGCTACGCCTACGGAGTGGTGATGCGCGCCGGCGGAGAGTTGACCAACACGGGTCGGATCGCCGCCATCAATACCGGGGCCGCGCGTGAATCCGTCGGCGTGTTCGTGGGCGGCGGCCCGTTCCAACTCACCAATTCCGGCGAGATCTCCGGCGCGGAGGCCCTATACGCGAATGCGTTGACCACGAGCGTGGTCACGAACACGGGCCGGATGCTGGGCGATGTCATCCTCGGCGACGGCGGCGACCGTCTGGTGAACGGCGGGGTCATCACGGGGCAGATCGACCTGCGGAGCGGAGCCGACCTTTACGCCGGATCGGCGGCGACGACCGGCGTGCGCGTCGCCGGCGGAAGCGGGTCGGACACGCTGACCGGCGGCGTCATGGCCGACAGCCTGTCGGGCGGCGACGATGGCGACTCCGTGTTCGGCGGCCAGGGCGACGACACCGTCAGTGGCGGCACGGGCGTGGACTACCTGCGCGGCGACGACGGCGCCGACAGCATTTCCGGCGGCCTGAACTTCGACGTCATCAACGGCAACGCCGGGGCCGACACCGCGTCCGGCGGCGAGGGCGACGACTGGGTGGTCGGCGGCAAGGACGGCGACCAACTCGGCGGCGAGGCCGGCGCGGACATCGTCTACGGCAACCTGGGCGCCGACACCTGTGACGGCGGCGAGGGCGACGA
>JAIXTR010000372.1 GCA_027483845.1 Caulobacteraceae bacterium
CGCCTTCGTGAACGGCGGGGCCGGCGTCCTGACCCTGTCCGACGACGGCTCCGAGCACACGCGGCCGGTGGTGATCGATATCGCGTCAGGCGCCGTGCGCGACCTGGAGCCGAACGCAAAGTGGGGCTCGGAAGACTTCGACCTTAGCCCCGAAGGCAGGAACGTGGCGCTGTGGGTCAATGAGGAGGGCTACTCCACCCTGGTGCTGCGCGACGTGGCGACGGGCAAGGTGCTGCCGGGGCCGAAGCTGCCGCAAGGCGTGCTGACGGCGGCGAAGTTCTCGCCGGATGGGACGAAGATCGGCCTCAGCCTCTCGACCTCGACCAGTTCGGGGGACGTCTGGAGCTATGACCTGAAGGACGGCCAACTGACCCGCTGGACGGAAAGCGAGCTGGGCGGCCTGGACCCGGCCAAGCTGGTGGAGCCGACCCTGTTCCGCTACCCGACCTTCGACGGGCGGCAGATCCCGGCCTTCATCTACAAGCCGACCTCAGCGGCCAAAGGCGGCAAGCGGCCGGTGGTGATCCAGATCCACGGCGGTCCGGAGGGCCAGGAGCAGCCCAACTTCAACCCCCGCCGGCAGTCCTGGGGGAACGAGCTGGGGGCGGCGGTGATCATCCCCAACGTCCGCGGCTCCAGCGGCTACGGCAAGACCTACATCGGGCTCGACAACGCCGAGAAGCGTGAGGACTCGGTCAAGGATATCGGCGCACTGCTGGACTGGGTGGCCAAGCAGCCCGACCTGGACGCCTCCAAGGTGGCGGTCGTTGGCCAGTCCTATGGCGGGTACATGGTGCTGGCCGTGGCCGGGCACTACAACGACCGGATCGCCGGGGCGATCGACCTCTACGGCATCTCCGACTGGGTCACCTTCCTGCAGAACACCGAAGGGTATCGGCGCGACAACCGCCGGGCCGAGTACGGTGACGAGCGCGATCCCAAGATGCGGGCGGTGTTCGAGCGGATCGCCCCGATCCGGATGAGCGACAAGATGAAGAAGCCGATGATGGTCTTCCAGGGCGCCAACGACCCGCGCGTGCCGCGGACGGAGTCGGAGCAGATGGTCGCCAAGCTCCGCGCCCAGGGCACGGAGGTCTGGTACGTCCTGGCGAAGGACGAGGGCCACGGCATCTACAAGAAGGCCAACCAGGAGGCCGTGCGGGCCACCGAGGTGGTCTTCCTGAAGCGGGTGCTGGGCGTCGAGTAGGCGTCAGGCCGCCCGGCGGGCCGACGGCGCGGCGGTCCCGGCCTGGGGCTCACCGACCTGGAAGTGGGCCACCAGCTTGGTCAGCCGCTCGGTGTCGCCGGACAGGGTCTGGGTGGCGGCGGTGGCCTCCTCGACCATGGCGGCGTTCTGCTGGGTCACGCCGTCCAGGGCGTTCATGGCGGTGTTCACCTGCAGCAGGCTGGAGGCCTGATCCTCCGAGGACGTGGTGATCTCGGCGATGACCGCGGTCACGGCCGACACCTCGCCGACGATACGGTCCAGCACTTCGCCCGTCTGGCCCACCAGGCGGACACCGTCGGAGACCTGGTCGGTCGAGGTGGAGATCAGGGCCTTGATTTCCTTGGCGGCCTGAGCCGAGCGCTGCGCCAGGGCGCGGACTTCCGAGGCCACCACCGCGAACCCGCGGCCCGCCTCGCCCGCACGGGCCGCCTCGACGCCGGCGTTGAGGGCCAGGAGGTTGGTCTGGAAGGCGATCTCGTCGATCACGCCGATGATCTGGGTGATCTGGCGCGAGGACTCTTCGATATTGGTCATGGCGGTCACGGCCGCGCCCATCACCTCGCCGGACGCCTGGGCGTGGGCCTGGGTGGCGCCGACCATGTCGCGGGCCTGACGGGCGCTGGCGGCGGTGCGGCGGACGGTGCTGGTGATCTCGTCCAGCGCGGCGGCCGTCTCTTCGAGCGTCGCGGCCTGGGTCTCTGTGCGCTGGGACAGATGGATCGAGGCGCTGGCGATCTCGCCGACGCTGGCGCGGACGCGGGCGTTGACGCCGACGATGGAGCCCAGGGTCGACTGCAGCTGTTCGGCGGCGGCGTTGAAGTCGCGCTTCAGCTGGCCGTACTGCTCGGGGAAGGCGTCGGCGATCCGGTGGGTGACGTCGCCGGCGGCGAGCGCGCCCAGGGCCTTGGCCAAGGCGCCGACCACCAGCCGCGCCTCGGCCTCGACAGCGCCCTGGACGGCCTGGCGCTCGGTGGCGGCGCGGGTTTCGCCCACGCGGGCGGCCTGGGCCTCGGCGGTGGCGTCCTCGGCACGCTGGCGCGCGGCGTTGGCGCTATCCAGCGCCTGGGCGGCGCGGTCGAACATGCGGACGAGGTTGGAGCCGACCCAGATCAGCACGCCGGCCTCGATCAGCAGGATCACGGCGTGGATCAGGACGCGGCGGATATCGCCCGCCCCGGGGAACACAGCGGCCGGAAGCAGATAGGACACCAGCAGGTGATGCGCGGCGACCACCAGCGTGGCCGCGGTGACGACGCGCCAGTCGCAGTAGACGATCAGCACCGCCAGGCCCGCGAAATAGGCCATATGCATGTCGATCTGCCAGGGGCTGCCCGACAGGGCGGCGACCAGGAGCGAGATCGAGGCCATCAGCGAGACGCCCGACACCATGCGGGTGGCCAAGGCGCCGCCCGCCATGCGCCAGACCAGGGTGGTCGCGCCCGCGACGCCCAGGCTGGCCAGCCCCAACGCCATCCAGGCGCCCCCGGTCAGGGCCGAGGCCAGGGCGATGATCGGGCAGAGCAGCCAGACGCCCGCCACCACGAGCCGGGTGGCGAAACTGCGCTGCTGGTCGATGGTGTCGAACACGGGGGTAATCCTCAACTGCCGCAGAACAAGGCGCCCGTGGGGGCGACGGAAAAGAGCGCACCCGCTTGGCGCAGGCGCTCGGGCGCCCGACCGGCCGGGTCGTGCACGATGACGATGAAGGGAACGCCGCCCAGCTGGCGGATGGCGCCGGCGGCGCCGGCGGCGGCCAGCACGTCGCCTTCGTCCCACCAGGGCGGGAAGACGCCGGCGGCGTCACGCCCGTCGGTGGGCGGCGCGCCGGCCACGACAAGCACGGCGGCGGAGGCCGTCGCGATGACGGCGGACAGGCCGGACGCAAGAAGAACTGAAGTCGAACCCGCCATGGGCTCAGCCGTGAGGCCTTCCCGTTAAGGTTGACCTAAGACTGGGAAACGCCGGACAGCCAGCGGCCAACCGCGCCAACATGTCGCAGCGGCGCGGCGGTCGGACGGCGTCGGTGAAGCGCGCCTAGGCTTCGCCGACCGTCTCGAACATGCAGGCGGCGATGGCCTCTTGCGGTGTCTTGGCGCCGCGCAGGAGGAAGTCGTAGGCCGGGAAGAACCGGTCGGCGGCTTCGACGGCGACATCGATCATCGCCGCGGCCTGGGCCAGGCTGGGCTGTTCGTTGCCCATCAGCGCCATGCCGTGCCGGAAGATCACCTCGCCCTCGTCCCACAGCTCGAAGTGGCCGAGCCAGACGCGGGGGTTGATGGTGGCGATCAGCTCCTGGGCCGTCTGGCGCTGGGCCTTGGGCACCGCCAGGTCCATCGACAGGCAGAGCTGCAGCGTGTCGCCCTCGGGCCGCCAGGCGAACCAGAGCTCGTAGTCCTTCCAGTCGCCGGCGAGGGTGAAGGCGAGATCGCCCTCCTCGGTCCGATCGAACGGCAGGTTTTCAGCTGTCAGAACATGCTCGACAACGTCGAGAGGATCGTTCGTCAGGACGACACTATCATCCGTCTGGGAGGTGTCCATTACGACCCCTTATGACTCGGACGGAGAGCGGAACGCCGCCCCCGAATCGTCCGCAGAATTGAACCTAAACCGTTTCTTGATCGCGGTGTCAGCGAGTTCTTGTCAGGCGCGAGCGACTTTCGCCTGGCGTGCACCGTTCTCACGCGGACGGGGTCGATTTGCGCTTGGGCTGCGCCGCTTTCAGCGCCTCGACCTCGAGACGCAGGGCCGCCAGCTCGGCCTTCAGCGCGTCGTACTCTTCGCGCCGCACGAGATCCATCTCGGCGACCAGCCGATCGGTCTGGCTGCGGAAGGCGGCCTTCGCCTCGTCGCCGGCGGCCTGGGCGATGCCCATGGCGGCGGTGGTGAGCTTGGCGATCTCGTCGAGGATGGGGTTCTGGGTCTGCATTCTTGTCTTCTTTGGCCGAAAGTGGCCCGTCCGTCCTGTCTATATGGGCCCGCGGGGGATGAAAGCGAATGGCTTCTCCTCTAAGTCGCTATTCGAACGCAGGAGTCGCCTGAGACGTGACCTTTCCCAACATCGATCCGGTCCTGATCCACCTCGGGCCATTCGCCATCCGCTGGTATGCGCTGGCTTATGTGGCCGGCATCCTCCTGGGGTGGCGCTATGCCACGGGCCTGCTGCGCAACACGGCGCTCTGGACCCACCGGCCCGCGCCCTTCACGCCCGAGCAGATGGACGACCTGATCCTGTGGATCGCCATCGGCGTCATCGGCGGTGGTCGCCTGGGCCACGTGCTGTTCTATACGCCGCTGGCGCAGACCCTGGCCGACCCGCTCAGCGCCTTCCGCGTGTGGGAAGGGGGGATGAGCTTCCACGGCGGGGTGATCGGGGTGTCGATCGCGATGATCGGCTTCGCCTGGCGCAACAAGCTGGACTTGCTGCGGATCGCCGACGTGGTCGCGCCAGCCTATCCCATCGGCCATTTCCTGGGCCGCTGTGCGAACTTCATCAACGGCGAGCTGTGGGGCCGCGAGGCGCCGGGCCTGCCCTGGGGCTTCGTATTCTGCAACGACCAGATCCGCGAGACCTTCGGCTTCTGCCCGGCCGGCGACGTCGTCCGTCACCCCAGCCAGCTCTATGAGGCGGCGTTCGAGGGGCTGATCCTGTTCCTGATCCTGCGCTGGGCTACGCACGGCGCGAAGCTGGGCAACCGGCGGGGCGTGATCACCGGCATCTTCGTGCTGTTATACGGCATCTTCCGCATCGCTATCGAGACCGTGCGCCAGCCGGACCAGGGGCTGGAGAACCTGCCGCTGGGCCTGACCATGGGCATGATCCTGTCGATCCCGATGCTGCTGGGCGGGCTGTTCCTTATCTGGCGGGGGATGCGTGAGCCTCTGCCGCCGGCCCTGCCCGCCGCCACGGAGCCGAAGCCCGCGTGAGCCGCCTGCGCGAGCGGCTGGCGGCGCAGATCGCCCAGACCGGGCCGATGACCGTCGCCCAGTACATGACCGCCTGCCTGCACGACCCGCAGGACGGCTACTACGCGACGCGCCCGGCCCTGGGCGAAGACGGCGACTTCATCACCGCCCCGCTGGTCAGCCAGATGTTCGGCGAGCTGATCGGGGTCTGGGCGATCTCGGCCTGGCAGGCGATGGGCGCCCCGGCGCGGTTCGCCCTGGTGGAGATGGGGCCCGGCGACGGGACGTTGATGAGCGACCTGCTTCGCGCCGGGCGCCTCTCCCCCGCCTTCCTGGCCGCCGCCGATGTGTGGCTGGTGGAGACCTCGGATCCGCTCGCCGCACGCCAGGCCGAGCGGCTGGACGGCGCCGGCGTACGCTGGGCGCGCACGCTGGATGAGATCCCGGGCGGGGCGCCGCTGATCCTGATCGCCAACGAGCTGCTGGATTGCCTGCCGGCCCGCCAGTTCGTGCGCACCGCCGCCGGCTGGGCCGAGCAGGTGGTGGGCCTCGACGCCGGGGGCGGTCTGACCTTCGGGCTCGTCCCGGCGGCCGCGGAGCTGCCGGACGCGCGGGAGGGGTCGATCTGCGAGATTTCCGCGGCGCAGGAGGCCCTGGGCGCGGCGCTGGGCGCGCGGCTGGCGCAGGACGGGGGCGCGGCCCTGCTGATCGACTATGGCCGCGATCGCCCGGGCTTCGGCGACACCCTGCAGGCGCTGGTCCGCCACGAGCGCGTGGACCCGCTGGCCTGCCCCGGCGAGGCGGACCTGACGATCCACGCCGACTTCCCGGCCGTTCGCGCCGCCGCCGAGCGGGCGGGCGCCGCCTCGGCGATCCTGACCCAGGGCGCGTTCCTGGCGCGGCTGGGCATCGGCGAACGGGCCGAGACCCTCTTGCGCGCACGGCCCGACCGCTCGGACGTGATCGGCCGCCAGCTCAACCGGCTGGTCAGCGCCAACCAGATGGGCGAGCTGTTCAAGGCCTGCTGCCTGTATTCGCCGGGCTGGGTTCCGCCCGCGTTCGAGGAGGACTGACGTGTCCGACCTGTTCGTCCTGACCTCGCCGCTGCTGGACCTGTCGGGCGTGCGGCACGCCTTCTTCACCCGGAAGGGCGGGGTCTCGACCGGGATCTACGCGGGCCTGAACGTGGGCGTCGGCTCGCGGGATGATCCTGAGGCGGTGGCCGAGAACCGGCGGCGCGCGGCGGCGCATCTCGGCGGCGATCTGGTCACGGCCTATCAGGTGCATTCGGCGGACGTGCTGACGGCCGAGGGCCCCTGGCCTGCCGGCGCACCGGAGGCGGATGGCGTGGCCACCGCCACCGCCGGGGTCGTCTGCGGCGCCCTGGCCGCCGACTGCGCGCCG
>JAIXTR010000099.1 GCA_027483845.1 Caulobacteraceae bacterium
CGCTGGTCCGTCCCCGGCGACTGGGCCGAGGTCAACACCGACGGCTCGCTGAAGCTGCTGGGCCGTGGCTCGGTCTGCATCAACACCGGCGGCGAGAAGGTCTTCCCCGAGGAGGTCGAGGAGGCCCTGAAGCGTCACGCCGCCGTCCGCGATGCAGTGGTGGTGGGCGTGCCCGACGCCCGCTTCGGCGAGCGCATCTGCGCGGTTGTCGAACCGGAAGCCGGCGCCGCGCCGACCCTGCAGGAGATGGGCGACTTCGTCCGCGACCAGCTGGCCCACTACAAGGCCCCGCGCGAACTGGTCATCGTCGACACCATCGGCCGGGCGCCCAACGGCAAGGTCGACTACAAGGCCCTCAAAGACCACGCCCTGAAGGTCCTGGGCGTCCCGGCTTAGCGCGCAATCCTCCGAAGTGGAGGCCGGTTCGGCGAGAAGATTGCGCGTCAATCAAAGAGATAGAGCCTTCTTGTCCCCTTCAAATGATCCATTTGAAGGGGGAAGGCTCTAGGGCTTGGCGCGGGGTTCCCGGGACAGCCGGGTGATCAGCAGGGCGGCGCGCTTGGCCTGGCGGTCCAGGCTGGTCAGGTCGGCCGTCTCGCCGGGGGCGTGGCTGCCCTCGCCCGCCATGCCCATGCCGACCAGGCCGTCGATGAAGGCCACGAACGAGATGTCGCCCGCGCCCCGGTTGGCCGGATCGCCGGCCGGCATCTCGGGCAGACCCAGGGTCGCGTTCACGGCGTTCAGCTTCGCAAGCAGCGCCCGGTTCCCCGCAGTCGGCGCCATGGGCGGATAGCCGTCGTCGGAGAATTCGATCTCGGCCTCGGCCTTGTCCAGGTGCGCCGCGACGATGGCCTGCATCCGCGCCCGGACGCGAGCTTCCTGCTCGGGCGACAGGGTGCGGATATCGCCCCGCGCCACCGCCTCGCCGGCGATCACATTGGGCTTGCCGCTAGCCTGGCCGCCTGTGTCCTCGGCGTTCAGCCCGGCCTCCGTCCCGCCCAGGATGACGCCCACATTGTACGTCAGGTTGGGCTCGGGCAGCTCGCGACGGAACGCATCGACGATGCGCGCCAGCTCATAGATCGCCCCGCAGCCGGCGTTCGGCTTGCAGACGCCCGACGAGTGCCCGGACTTCGCCCGCGCCCGGATCGTCCACGACGTCGAGGACCGCCGGGCGATCGACCCCACGTCCTTGCCGCCCGCCTGCGACAGGCCTTCGAAGTCCAGCGCCACATCGCTGGCGCGACCCGCCGCGATCAGGTCCTCCCGCGCGACCGCCAGCGGCTCGCCTGGCTTCTCCTCGTCCCCGGTCAGCACCACCGTGATGTCGGCGCGCTTCAGGGTTCCGGCCGCGTGCATCGCGCGCAGCGCCGAGACGATGACGACGTCGCCGCCCTTCATGTCCCCGACGCCGGGTCCCTCGACGATGTCGCCCTTGCGCGTCCACCCCTGGAAGGGGCTGTCCGGCTCGAACACCGTGTCGAGGTGGCCGATGAGCAGGATACGCTTGCCCTTCCCGTCACCCTTGTGGGTGGCGATCAGGTGGCCAGCCCGCCCGACCTTCGCCATGGGAATCCAGCGAACCTGGAAGCCCAGCTGCTCGAATTCCGGGCGCAGCATCTGCCCGACGCGCTCGACGCCCGCCAGGTTCATGGTGCCGGAATTCACCCGCACCAACGCTTCGAGAAGCTGCACATTGCGCTCGCGCTCGGCGTCGATGGTCGCGACCATCTTGCGTTCGGCGGCGTCGCTGATCGCAGCGGCTTTCGGGGCGGCGAAACTGGGCGTCGCGACGGCCAGGACGGCCAGCGCGACGACAGCGGACAATCGCATCGCCCGCCTAGCCGGGCTGGCTGCGCAGGCTGCGGACGAACTCCACCAGCGCCGAACGGGACACGCCCCGCGGCAGGGTGGCGTAGGCCTTGAGAAGCTCAAGCGCGCCGGGCTCCGCCAGCAACGCGGCGACTTCATCGACTGCGCCGCTGTGCACAGAGGCTTCGCCGAACATCTCGGCGACGGGGACGCCTAGGGTCTTGGCGATGCGCGTGATCATGGAGGCGCTGACGCGGTTGGCGCCGCGCTCGTACTTCTGAATCTGTTGGAAGGTTACGCCGGCGGCTTCCGCCAGCGCCTGCTGTGACAAACCACGCACCTTACGCAACAGTCGTATACGCGCCCCGACAGCGACGTCTACTGGGTCTGCGACCGCTTCGGGTCTATTGGCCATGTGTGTTCCGGGTCTCCAAGAGGACGTGAGCTACCTCGGCCGTCCGGCTGCGTCATCAGCCGGGGGAACGAGGTTTTCTTGCGGCGACGCAGTATCCGAAATGCAATAACAAGCTTCGGCAATCACGATGCCCAAGGCCCGCCGCAAGGGACCATACGCAGGCGCACCGCGTTCAAGCTGAATCAACTCTTCTTCGTAAGGCGCAAGCAACTCGATCAGGTTTTGGGCAAGACGCCTGCCGTGCTCCGAATCCTGAATCATACCGCCCCCTTTGGTCGGAACCTCGACCATAGAATTGTTGCTGGCAAGCAACCCAGGCGGGCGCTTGGGGTAACAGCGATCATTCGTCGCAGGCGCCGGGAACTCCCGTCAAGACGGGGGGTTAGACCGCTCCCATGTCACGACCCCACCCGAAGCCTGCCGCCTACGGCCCCGGAGAAATCGTCGACTTCGACGCCGCGCTCCTGGAGTCCTGCCCACCCGAGATCCGCGCCGACCTGCTGGTCGAAGCCAGCCTTCTCGCCGCCGCCTTCGCCCCTGACGGCGACGCCCACGATCTCGAGGCCATGGCCGCCCAACTCTCCGCCGGCGCCCGAGACGGCGAGTTCCCCCGCCCCCACGCCCGCCGCCTCGCCGCCGCCCTCAAACACCTGGCGCAGAGGCGGTAACGATTGAGCGAACTGCGCAAAGGCGTCATCCGCGCAGGCCCTCACGGTCTCCCCTCTACCTCCCCTGCAAAGCCGCGGGCGGGGGACTGAACGCCGAGCCGAAGGCGAAGAGCGGTTGGTGGAGGGGGCGAGTGGCAAGATGGGTGGAGTGGGAGGAAGAGTGCCGCCCCGCCACAGGTAAAAAAATGGCCGCACCCGGAGGTGCGGCCAAGTCATTAGGGAGGAAACGCCCAAAAGGGCAGGACCTTTCTGCGCGTTTGCTGCACTGCACGCAAGCCTAAAATTCGCGCCGGCGTGAAATCTTGAGACACCGGTGTCATTCGGTCGCACCCCGAGGGAACGGCACGTTGCTGCGCTGCAACGAAAGTTGACGCTACGCCACCCAGTCGCGCTTGAGACCCCGCGCCGCCAGGGCGAACAGGGCCGCGCTGACCACGTAGAAGCCCAGCCCGGAATAGATCGCGTAGCGCAGCGCCTCGGCGCCGAAGCGCGGGGTGAGCGCGTCCGAGACGGCCCCGAAATACCAGGTGCCGAGGCCCAGCCCGATCAGGTTGTTGACGAACAGGAAGCACGCCGAGGCGGTCGACCGCTGCGCCGCCGGAACTAGGTGCTGCACGGCGGTGATGACCGGCCCAAGCCAGACGAGGTTCAGACCCGTGGGGATCAGGAACAGCACGAACGCCAGCCACAGGTTCTGGGCCTGCACCGCCAGGACGAAACACGGCAGGGCCAGCAGGAACGCCACCGCCGGCACCAGCAGATAGGCCGCCGGCCGCGCCCGGCCCAGGCGGTCGCCCAGCACGCCGCCGGCCCAGACCCCGATCAGGCCGCCGACCAGGGTCATCGAGCCCAGGAACAGCGAGCGGTCCACCAGCCCCATGCCCAGGCTGCGCTCGAAGAAGCTGGGCAGCCAGAACGCCACCCCATAGCCGCAGACCGACGAAGCTGCGGCGCCCAGCGAAATCAGCCAGAAGCTGGGCTTGGCCAGCAGCGCGCGGATCCCGCCGCCCGCCGAGGCGGCCACCTGAGCTTCGGGCGCAGACGCGTCGGCGACGGGCGCCGGAGCGGCCTCCCGCGGAGGCTCGCGCACGATCAGCCGGAAGATCGGCGCCAGCGCCACGCCGGCCAATCCTACCGCGATGAACGCCGCCCGCCAGTCGATGGCGTGGGCGATCAGCCCGCCGAACAGGATGCCCAGGGAGGAGCCGATGGGGATGCCGAAAGAATAGGCCGCCAGCGCCCTCGCCCGCTGTTCCTTCGGGAAATAGTCGCTGATCAGCGAATAGGCCGGGGCCACGCCCCCCGCCTCACCGACGCCAACACCCATGCGGCACAGGAACAGCTGCCAAAAGCCGGTGGCGAATCCGCAGAGCGCGGTGAAGCCGCTCCAGAGCGCCAGCGCCCAGGTCATGATCCAGGTGCGGCTCCAGCGGTCGGCCAGGGCCGCGATCGGCACGCCCAGGCCCGTGTAGAACAGGGCGAAGGCCAGACCGCCCATCAGACCGAGCTGGCTGTCGGTGAGCCCCAGCTCCGCCTTGATCGGCCCCGCCAGGATGCCCAGGATCTGCCGGTCCAGGAAGTTGAAGGTGTAAGCCAGGATCAGGACGCCCAGGACCACCTTCGGGTAGCCGGCGCCGCGCGTCTTCGATGTCATGGGAACCGTCTGAAACAAAAACGCCCGGCTCTGCAAAGAGCCGGGCGCTGAAGAGGCTCTAGAACTTGGCCTGGACCGACAGGGTCACGGTGCGCGGCGGGCCGTAGTAGCCCGTCACCGAGTTGCCGAAGAGCACGCCGGCCGACTGCGGGAAGTTGTAGCCGCCGATGCGGTACTCCTCCTTGCCCAGGTTCTTGCCGTGCAGACCGACGGTGTAGCGGTCATCCTTCGAGGTCCAGACGACGCTCGCGTCCAGCAGCCAGTAGCTGTCCTGGTCCAGGATCGAGGGGATCTCGAACATGTTGAACGACGAGCGGTAGGACGCCGACGGGATCACGGCGATCGAGCCCATGTCGCCCAGGTCGTGGCGATAGGTCAGGCTGACCGACCCGTTCCACTCGGGCGTGTTCTGAAACACCCGGCTGTCGGCGAAGTCGCGGACCACCGGCGGGGTCGAAGTCAGGTCGAGCGCGCGATACTCGTCGAACTCCGCCTTGGTGTAGCCCAGCGAGACGTTGGCGAACAACGACGAGGTGAAGGTCGCCTGCCCTTCCACTTCCGCCCC
>JAIXTR010000552.1 GCA_027483845.1 Caulobacteraceae bacterium
CTCGCGCTTGGCCGGATCGGCGACGTAGCCGCGCTGATAGAGGATGCGGCCGACGATCAAGATCAGGCCGATGATCGCGGCGATCGTATCGCTCCAGTAGATTGCGAACAGCCACATCGGGACCAGGAACAGCGGCAGCCATTCCAGGGTGTTGTAGTGGGCGCGGATGGCGCGCTCCAGGATCGGGTCGCCCGTCATGGCCGGGGCCTGGATGCCGCTCTTGCCGCGCGCGCGGCCCACCTCCAGCCCCATCCAGAAATAGGTGAGCAGCGCCAGGAGGGTGACGATAGCGACGTAGGCGTGTGACGACATGATGGGTTCCCCGCATAGCCGGCGAACAAGCGCCGCCGTTGCGATCGACAGTGGCGCCATCCGCGGCGGAGGGGAACCGATTGGATCGGCCCGCGCGTTCTAAGGGCGCAAGAGCCGTTGGGAGCACCACCGATGGACGTCGATTCCACCGCGATCCAGGCGATCGACTACGACCAGGCCCACGACAAGCTGTTCGTCCGCTTCGTCAGCGGCGAGCGATATGTCTACGTGGGCGTGCCCGGCGAGGTCTGCCGCTCGTTCCTCGACGCGGACTCGAAGGGCCGCTTCTTCCAGGCCGAGATCCGCGACCAGTACCCTTACAATCGACTCGAGGCCTAGCTGTTGCGCTTGTCCCGCTTGGCGGCCACCCGCAGGCGAAGCGCATTCAGCTTGATGAAGCCCGCCGCGTCGCGGTGGTCGTAGGCGACCTTGCCTTCCTCGAAGGTGACCAGTTCCTGATCGTACAGCGAGTAGGGGCTGGTCCGGCCGATGACCGTGACATTGCCCTTGTAGAGCTTCACGCGCACCTGACCGGTGACCTTCTCCTGGCTGTAGTCGATGGCCGCCTGCAGCATCTCGCGCTCCGGGGCGAACCAGAAGCCGTTGTAGATGAGCGATGCGTACTTGGGCATCAGCTCGTCCTTCAGATGCATGGCGCCGCGGTCCAGCGTGATGCTTTCGATCCCGCGGTGCGCGGCCAGGAGGATCGTGCCGCCGGGGGTCTCGTAGACGCCGCGCGACTTCATGCCGACGTAGCGGTTTTCCACCAGGTCCAGGCGGCCGACGCCATTGTCGTGGCCCAGCTGGTTCAGCTTGGTC
Organism: Caulobacteraceae bacterium; assembly: GCA_027483845.1. GTDB lineage: Bacteria > Pseudomonadota > Alphaproteobacteria > Caulobacterales > Caulobacteraceae > Phenylobacterium. The sequence goes on from JAIXTR010000552.1 coordinate 1,132, forward strand.
AGCAGGGTGGCCGGTGACATGGCCACGCCGTCGATGGCGACAGGGTCGCCGCGCTCGAAATCCATGGTGAAGATGGTGGGGGTGTCGGGCGCGGCTTCCGGCGAGAGCGTGCGCATATGCACGAACTCGGGGGCTTCCACCGCCGGATCCTCCAGCACCTTACCCTCGGAGGAGGAGTGCAGCAGGTTGGCGTCGACGCTGAAGGGCGCCTCGCCGCGCTTGTCCTTGGTGATTGGGATCTGGTGCTTCTCGGCGAAGTCCAGAAGGGCCTCGCGGCTCTTGAAATCCCACTCGCGCCAGGGGGCGACGACGTGGATGTCGGGCTCCAGGGCGTAGTAGGCGATCTCGAACCGAACCTGGTCGTTGCCCTTGCCAGTAGCGCCGTGGGCGACCGCGTCCGCGCCGATCTTGCGGGCGATCTCGATCTGCTTCTTGGCGATGAGCGGCCGCGCGATCGAGGTGCCCAGCAGGTACTGGCCCTCATAGACGGTGTTGGCGCGGAACATCGGGAAGACGTAGTCGCGCACGAACTCCTCGCGGACGTCCTCGACGAAGGCGTACTCGGGCTTCACGCCCAGGGTGATGGCCTTCTGGCGCGCCGGCTCAACCTCTTCGCCTTGGCCCAGGTCGGCCGTGAAGGTCGCCACTTCGGCGCCCAGCTCGGTCTGCAGCCACTTGACGATGGTGGAGCTGTCGAGCCCGCCCGAGTAGGCGAGGACGACCTTCTTGATGTCGGCCATGAGAGTTGGAGAGCCTTCGAGAGAACGGAAAAGTCGCGGGCGTTTAAGGGCAGGCGACGGCGTGGTTCAAGTCGAAACCACGCCCTCGTCTTCCAGGGTCCGCAGGCTGGCGCGCAACCAGGTCACGTGCACGATGGCGAACAGCCCCGCCAGCAAGACGCGCACCAGGAACATCAGCACCGCTTGCTGGGGCGTTTCGACGCCGATGCGCTGCAGGGCCGACAGCGCGAGGCCCAGGACCAGCGGCAGGCCGAACATGACGCCGAGGGCCAGGTTGCGGGGCGCGCGCCAGCTCGGCTTGCGGTTCGCGCCCCACTGCATCGGCATGGTCGCGGACGCCGGCACGCGCTGCAGCGCGCCGCGGCTGGTCGAGGCGATCAGCGCCATGGCGACGATCCAGAAGGCGTCGGCGATGTAGTGGAGGGCCGTCAGCATCTCAGACCGTGACCTGCGTGCCCATCTCGACCACGCGGCCGGGTGGGATCTTGTAGAAGTCGGTCGGGTTGGCGGCGTTCTTCATCAGGAAGATGAACAGCTTGTCCTGCCAAAGCGGCATGCCCGACTGGGCCGAGGGCACCACGCTGCGCCGGCCTAAGAAGAACGACGTGGCCATGATGTCGAACTTCAGACCCTGTTTGCGGCACAGGCCCAGGGCCTTGGGCACGTTCGGGGTCTCCATGAAGCCGTAGCCGATGATGACCTTCTTGAAGTCGTCGTTGACGGGCTCGATCCGCACCCGGTTCTCGTCGCTGACCCGCGGCGTCTCGGCGGTGGAGACGCTGAGGATGATGTTCTTCTCGTGCAGCACCTTGTTGTGCTTGAGATTGTGCATCAGGGCGACCGGGGCGGTGTCGGGGTCGCTGGTCAGGAATATGGCCGTGCCGGGCGCCCGGTGCGGCGCGCGCGCCTTCAGGATCTCGGCCAGCTCGGCCAGCGAGACGCTGTCCCGTCGGGTCTTGTCGGTGAGGATCGCCGCGCCGCGGTTCCAGGTCCACATGATCACGATCAGGCAGCCACCCATCGCCAGCGGCAGCCACGCGCCGTGGAAGAACTTCAGCAGGTTCGAGGTGATGAACACCACGTCCAGGGCGCCGAAGATCGAGGACGCCGCCACGGCCTGCCACAGCGGCCGCTTCCACATGTAGCGGACGATGTAGAAGAACAGCAGGGTGTCGACGAACATCGAACCCGTCACCGCGATCCCGTAGGCTGAGGCGAGGTTGGACGAGTTCTTGAACATGAAGATCAGCACCAGGACGCCGATCAGAAGGAAGGTGTTCACCTGGGGCACATAGATCTGCCCGGCCTGGGTCTCGGAAGTGCGGCGGATGTCGATGCGCGGGAACAGGCCCAGGGACACGGGCTGCTGGGTCATCGAGAAGGCGCCGGTGATCACGGCCTGGCTGGCGATGATGGCGGCGGCGGTCGCCAGTCCCAGGACCGGCCAGTAGGCGACTTCCGGGATCATGCGGAAGAACGGATTGGCCCGCGCCGATGGGTCGGAAAGCACCATCGCGCCCTGGC
>JAIXTR010000121.1 GCA_027483845.1 Caulobacteraceae bacterium
CTGTGGCGGCCAGCCGCGCGGGCGACGGCTGGGTCGATCTGCAAGGAGCCTGACGTGAAGACCCTCAAAGGCCCGGCGATCTTCCTCGCCCAGTTCATCGGCGCGGAGCCGCCGTTCAATCGCCTGGACACGATCGCCAAATGGGCGGCCGACCTCGGCTACGTGGGCGTACAGATGCCCACCGGCGGGGCCGACAGCGTCTTCGACCTGGCGCGCGCCGCCGAAAGCCAGACCTATTGCGACGAGATCGCGGGGGTCCTGGCGGAGAACGGGCTGCAGATCACCGAGCTGTCGACCCATCTGCAGGGGCAGCTGGTCGCCGTTCACCCGGCCTATGACGATCTTTTCGACGGATTTGCGCCGCCCGAGCTCCGCGGCAAGCCGGCGCAGCGCCAGGCCTGGGCCGTGGACCAGGTGAAGGCCGCCGCAAAGGCTAGCCAGCGCCTGGGTCTGACCGCGCACGCGACGTTCTCGGGCGCCCTGGCTTGGCCCTACCTCTATCCGTGGCCGCAGCGGCCGGCCGGCCTGGTCGAGGAAGCCTTTGCCGAACTGGGCCGCCGCTGGACGCCGATCCTGAACGCCTTCGAGGACAGCGGCGTCGACGTCTGTTTCGAGATCCACCCGGGCGAGGACCTGCACGACGGCGCGACCTTCGAGCGCTTCCTGGAGCAGGTGGGCGGCCACCGCCGCGCCAACATCCTCTACGACCCCAGCCACTTTGTGCTGCAGCAATTGGACTACCTGGATTTCATCGACCGCTATCACCCGCGGATCCGCGCCTTCCATGTAAAGGACGCCGAGTTCCGGCCGAACGGGAGATCGGGGGTCTATGGCGGCTACCAGAACTGGGTAGACCGTCCGGGTCGCTTCCGCTCGCTGGGCGACGGGCAGGTCGATTTCGGCGCGATCTTCTCGAAGCTGGCGGCCTATGACTATCCGGGTTGGGCGGTGCTGGAATGGGAGTGCGCGCTGAAGCATCCGGAGGACGGCGCCCGCGAGGGCGCGCCGTTCATCCGCGATCACATCATCCGCGTCACGCCGCACGCCTTCGACGATTTCGCCGCGTCGGGCGTGGACGCCGGCCAGAACCGGCGCCTGCTCGGCCTATGACGACCTCAGGACCTGGACCTGAATGTCCTTGAATTCGATGGGATGCCCCTCGCTCTGCAGCGCGATGTAGCCCTCCTTGACGGCCAGCACGCCGCCGCGCTCGGCGATCAGGCGCTTGGCGTCGGCGGGTGACATCGGATCGTTGGGATCGAGGGCGATATCGGCATAGCGGTGGACCACGGCGCCGTTGATGCGCTCGGTCACCTGGCCGTTGGGCAGGACCTCGAGCTCCAGCTTGGTCCAGGTCCCGTTGGGGATCGTGGGGCCACTGGATGTGGTGCAGTGCTCGGCCTGCGGCTTGCCGTCGATGGTGATGCTGAGACCCGGGGTGCAGACGGAGCCGGTGGGGCGGGGGCCATCGCCGTCCTTCCCCAGGATCTGGAATTCAACCGAGACCGGGAAGGCCTGATTGAGGCCCATGCTCTCCGGGCTCTGGCTGTGGAACATCACGCCGCTGTTGCCGCGCGCCCAGGCCGGCGTATCGGGCAGCGGCGGCTCAAGGACGCGGTAGCTCAGCCGCAGGCGATAGGCCTTGAACGGCGTCTTGTAGAACAGGTGCCCGAACTGGAAGGCGAACTTGTCGTAGCCGGCGTAGGAGACCTGGATCGCCCCGTCCTTGACGATGAAGGTGTCATGCCAGTTTTCGCCCAGCGGATGGCGCGCGATCTTGGCGGTCCAGCCGTCCAGGGTCTTGCCGTCGAAGATCGGCGTCCAGCGGCCGGCGGTCTGCGCCAGGGCCGATCCGGGCAGCGCCATTCCGACCAGCGCCAGACCGGCGCACACCCACGATTTGGCCCGCATGAACCCCTCCCCATAACGTCGTTGTTGGCTTGCAGTGTAATCGATTTCATGGAACCTAGAAGTCAATGAATGCAGCCGACGGCGCGCGCCGATCAGGGTGCTGAAGGGGCGGGACATGGCGAATCTCAACACGCGGGCGCGACGCGAGCACACGTACGACGCCATCGTCGTCGGCAGCGGCATCACCGGCGGCTACGCGGCCAAGGAACTCACAGAGAAGGGGCTGAAGACCCTCGTGCTAGAGCGCGGCCGGATGGTGCGCCACATCGAGGACTACCCGACCGCCCAGACCCCGCCGTGGGAAGCCAAGTACCCCAGGGGGAAGCTGCCGCCCAAGGAACTCAAAGAGCACTATAAGGTGCAGCAGCGCACCGGCTACGCGGTCACCGAGTATTCCAAGCACTTCTTCGTCAAGGACGACGAGAACCCCTACACCGAGGACAAGCCCTTCGATTGGATCCGCGGCCATCATGTCGGCGGCCGCTCGCTGACCTGGGGCCGCCAGACCTATCGGCACAGCGATCTCGACTTCGAGGCCAACGCCAAGCAGGGGATCGGCGTCGACTGGCCGATCCGCTACGCCGACCTCGCGCCCTGGTACGACAAGGTCGAACGGTTCATCGGCGTCAGCGGCCAGGCCGAGGGCCTGCCGCAGCTTCCGGACGGCGTTTTCCAGCCGCCGATGGAGATGAATTGCGTCGAGGTCGACTTCAAGAAAGCCACCGAGGCGCGTTTCCCGGGACGCAAGATCACCATAGGTCGCTGCGCCCACCTGACCGCGCCGACCGAGGAGCAGCTCGCGCTTGGCCGGGGCAAGTGCCAGAACCGCAATCTCTGCGTCCGCGGCTGCCCCTTCGGCGCCTACTTCAGCTCCAACGCCGCGACGCTCGTGGCCGCCGAGCGGACGGGCAATCTGACGATCCGGCCCGGCTCGATCGTCACCTCGCTGATCCTGGATCCGAAGAAGAAGCGGGCCAGCGGCGTTCGCGTCCTGGACGAGACGACCGGTCAGGAAACCGAGTTCTACGCGGACGTGATCTTCCTCTGCGCCTCGGCGCTGAGCACCGCGTGGATCATGTTGAACTCGACCAGCGCCCAGTTCCCCAACGGGTTCGGCAATGGCAGCGATCAACTAGGTCGAAACGTCATGGACCACCACCTGGGCGTCGGCGCGCAGGCCGAGGTTCCCGGCTACCTGGACATGTACTATTCGGGCCGCCGTCCCAACGGCATCTACATCCCGCGCTTCCGCAACCTCGGCGATCCGGCCACGGCGCGGTCCGACTACATCCGCGGTTTCGGGTACCAGGGCGGCGCGGCGCGCCAGAACTGGGAGCGCGGCTTGGTGGGCGCGGGCCTAGGCGTGGACCGCAAGGCGGCTCTGACCCAGCCGGGACCCTGGGTGGTCCGGATAGGCGGCTTCGGCGAAATCCTGCCCTACGCCGACAACCGGGTGACGCTGAACCACGCTGTGAAGGACAAGTACGGCCTGCCGACTCTGACGTTCAACGTGACCATCCGGGACAATGAAAAGGCCATGCGCAAGGACATGGCCAATGCGGCGGCCGAGATGCTGGAGGCGTCGGGCTACAAGAAGATCATGGCGGGCGACACCGGCTATTCGCCGGGGCTGGGCATCCATGAAATGGGGACGGCGCGGATGGGGCGCGATCCCAAGACCTCTGTGCTCAACGCCCACAATCAGGTCCATGAGTGCAAGAACGTCTACGTCACCGACGGGGCGGCCATGACGTCCGGCGCCTGCGTGAACCCGTCGCTGACCTACATGGCCCTGACGGCGCGCGCCTGCGCCCACGCGGTCGATGCCAATAACCGGGGAGAGCTTTGATGTCCCTGACCCGCCGCGATGCGGCCCTGAGCTTCGGGGCGCTATGGACCACCCTGGCGCTGCCCGCCGGCGCCCGGGCGCAGGCAAGCCCGACGCTGACCTGGACGCCTAAGGCCCTGAGCGCCGATCAGGCGCGGACCCTGGATGTTGTCGCCGAGCTGATCATCCCCGCCACCGACACTCCCGGGGCCCGGGCCGCAGGCGTGCCGCAGTTCGTGGATCGCGCGTTGAGCGACTACTACGACGCCGAGGATGCGGCCCGCTTCAAGGCCGGCCTCGACCGGATCGACAGCGAGGCGCGGACCGGCCACGGCGGCGCCTTCGTGACCCTGCCGGCGGCCACGCAGCTCGCATTGCTGACCCGCCTGGATACAGAGGGTGTGGCGTCGTTCCGGGCCCTGAAGGAGCTGGTGACCATCGGCTACTTCACCTCCGAGCCGGGCGCCACGCTGGCGCTCCGCTACGACCCGGTGCCCGGCGACTATCGCGGCTGCGTGCCGCTGAAGGACATCGGACGCGCCTGGGCGACGGTCTAGGACGCGGCAGCCCCTCGGACTGCGCAATCGTCGCCCAGCCGGCCGGTCCGACGCGGGGACCTGGCGGTGAGCGCTGGCCGTCGCCGGGAGAATCGCGTCTCCCATCAGCGATACCGACTGTTCGAGAAGGTGGACCACTGACGATGAAGACCCTGGGCCTGTCTGCGGCGCTTGCCGCGCTGCTGGTTTCCACCTCGGCGTTCGCCGCGCCGGCGCTTCCCAAGCTGAAGACGCAGGCCGTCGCCGGCGTTCAGGCCCGCGCCAAGCTGGCCCAGCAGATGAACGACAAGATCTTCAGCTTCGGCGAGCTGGCGTTCCAGGAAGTCGAGACCTCGAAGTACATCACCGAGGTGCTGGAGAAGAACGGCTTCACCGTCACGCGCGGCGTCGCGGGCCTGCCGACCGGCTGGGTTGCGACCTGGACCAACAAGACCGGCGGTCCGACCATCGCCATGGGCTCGGACA
>JAIXTR010000374.1 GCA_027483845.1 Caulobacteraceae bacterium
ACCATCAGCGGGGTGCAGGCCTGGAGGGCGAACAGCAGGAAGACGAGGGCGAGGCGCTTCATGTCGGGGCGGGACTATAGATCAGCGTCCTTAATCCCGGGAAAAGGCGATCGCGTGGCGTCAGGCCTCGCCCGGCTCCTGGGGCGGGGCTGGGGTCGGGGCCGGGTCGCCGTCCATCGGCAGTCGCAGGCGGTAGACGCCCTTGAAGTCCTCGGGGTCGGCCGGCTTGTTGTGGCGCAGGATCACCAAGCGGCCCTGGCGGGCGAGGCCGCGGGCGACGGCGCGCACGTGGCCGAGGGTCCGACGCCAGCTTTCCGGATCGACGGCGCGGGCCACGTCCTCGGGCGACACGGACTTGCCGGCCGGAACCTTGGCCAGGAGGTCGAAGATGGCGGTCTCGACAGCTTCGCTCATCACCCGCCCCGCTTCATGGTCTCGCGCGCGATGATCACCTGCTGGATCTGGCTGGTGCCCTCGTAGATCCGGAAGATGCGCACGTCGCGGTAGAAGCGCTCGATGCCATATTCGGCGATATAGCCGGCGCCGCCGAAGATCTGCACCGCCTTGTCGGCCACCCGGCCCACCATCTCGGAGGCGAAGTACTTGGCCGCCGCCCCCTCCATCGTGACGTTCTGGCCGGCGTCGCGCTTGCGGGCGGTTTCCATGGTGAGCGCGCGGGCGGCCAGCGCCTCGGTCTTACAGTCGGCGATCATGCCCTGGACCAGCTGGAAGCCGCTCAGCGGCTGGCCGAACTGCTTGCGCTCGGCGGCGTAGGCCACGCTGTCGGCGATCAGGCGCTCGGCCACGCCGACGCAGAGGGCCGAGATGTGCAGCCGGCCCTTGTCCAGCACCTGCATGGCCACCTTGAACCCCTCGCCTTCCTGGCCGATGCGGTTCTCAACGGGGACGCGGACGTTGTCGAAGATCACGTCGCAGACGTGGGCGCCCTGCTGGCCCATCTTCTTTTCGGGCTTGCCCACGCTGAGGCCCGGCAGGTCGCGGGGGACCAGGAAGGCCGAGACGCCGCCGGCGCCGGGCTTGGACGGGTCGCTGCGGGCCATGACCGTGAAGAGGTCGGCCTTGTTGGCGTTGGTGATGTAACGCTTGGCGCCGTTGAGGACGTAGTGGTCGCCGTCGCGGATGGCGCGGGTCTGCACCGCGGCGCTGTCCGAGCCGGCCTCAGGCTCGGTGAGCGCGAAGGAGGTGATGATCTCGCCCGATGCGATGCCGGGCAGGTACTTGGCCTTCTGTTCCTCGGTGCCGAACATCACCAGCGCCTGGCTGCCGATGCCGACGTTGGTGCCGAAGGTGGAGCGGAACGCCGGGCTGGTGCGGCCCAGCTCGATCACCACCAGGCACTCGTCTTCCATGGAGAGTTCCAGGCCGCCATAGGCCTCGGGGATCGAGAGGCCGAAGAGGCCCAGGGCCTTCATCTCCTCGACCACGTCCTGGGGCATGGCGTCGTCCTCGGCGACCTGGGCCTCGAGGGGGCGCAGGCGCTCGCTGACGAAGCGGCGGACGGTGTCGATTAGCTGGTCGCGGGTCTCGGTGTCGAGCGCCATGTGGCAGGTCCCTTACTTGCAGTCCTTGACGGTCTCGGTCGGCTGGAACCGGCCGAGGCCCACGGCGACGACGGGGCGTCGCCAGGTTTCGGTGCGCACCTCGCCCGCCGCCACGGCGCAGACGGGCGCCGGCGTTGGCGTCACCTTGCCCTGGATCATCACCAGGGCGATGGCGCGATAGTCGAAGGCCCGGTCGGTCTGGTTCCAGACCTTGAGAATCGTGGCGCGGGCCTCGGCCGAGCCATCGAGGGCGACGGCGATCTGGCCCGCCGGCGGCGGCTCGAAGGCCTCGGTGACAGCCCCGTCCGGATGGGCGGCGGCGAGCTTGCCGTCCTCGACCGCCTCCAGCACCGGCAGGCCCTTGTCGTCCAGGCGGAACAGCGCGCGCTGCCCCAGGACGACCTGCAGCGTGTCGCCCTGGACCGCCGTCTTCCGTTCGATGGTCAGCGCCTTGGGGGCCGCTGGCTCTACCGCCGGCGCCGCCTTGGCGTCGGGCGTGATGGCGACGGTCGCCTCGTCCAGGCCGGGCAGCGGGTCATCGGCGACCGGCCGCTCCTTGGGCGCGGTCGGCACTGGCCCGTCGTCCGTTGGGACGGGCTGACCGGCGAGCGCCAGCAGGAGCAGCAGGGACGCGATCACCGGCGATCAGGCCTTGGCGAGCGCCAGGGCCGAACCCTGGCCCACGCCGACGCACATGGTGGCGAGCGCCCGCGCGCCGCCGCGTTCCTGCATGGCGCGGGCGGCGGTGAGAGCCAAACGTGCGCCCGAAGCGCCCAGAGGGTGGCCGATGGCGATGGCGCCGCCGTGCGGGTTCACGTGCTCGGCGTCGTCGGCCAGGCCCCAGGACCGGGTGCAGGCCAGGGCCTGGGCGGCGAAAGCCTCGTTCAGCTCGATCACGTCGAAGTCGCGGGCCGTGATGCCCAGCCGCGCCGCCAGCTTCTCGACCGCCGGGATCGGGCCCACGCCCATGATCCGGGGGGCGACGCCGCCCGACGCTCCGCCCTCGATCCGGGCGATGGGCTCCAGGCCGTACTTCGCGACCATTTCGGCCGAGGCCAGGATGAGCGCGGCGGCGCCGTCGTTGACGCCCGAGGCGTTGCCGGCGGTGACCGTGCCGTCGGCGCGGACGATGGGCTTCAGCGCCTGAAGCGCCGCCAGGCTGGTGTCAGGACGGGGATGTTCGTCCTGGCTGACGGTGATGTCACCCTTCCGATCCTTGATCGTCAGGGCCGCGATCTCGCCGTCGAAGAAGCCGCGATCCCGGGCCGCGCCGACCCGCTGCTGCGAGCGGAAGGCGAAGGCGTCCTGGTCGTCGCGGGCGATCTGATAGTCGGTGGCCACGTTCTCGGCCGTCTCCGGCATCGCGTGGGTCCCGTACTGCTTCTGGAGCGCGGGATTGATGAAGCGCCAGCCGATGGTGGTGTCGAAAATCTCGGCGTTGCGGGAGAAGGCGCTGTCGGCCTTGCCCATGACGAAGGGCGAACGGGTCATGCTCTCGACCCCGCCGGTGATGACCAGGTCGTTCTCGCCCGTGGCGATGGAGCGGGCGCCGACGATGGTGGCGTCCAGGCCGGAGGCGCAGAGGCGGTTGACCGTCAGGCCCGGCACGCTTTCCGGCAGGCCGGCCAGCAGCAGGGCCATGCGGGCGACGTTGCGGTTGTCCTCGCCGGCCTGGTTCACGCAGCCATAGACCACCTCGTCGACCTGCGCCCAGTCGATCTGGGGAAAGCGCGCCATCAGCACCTTCAGCGGATGGGCGGCCAGGTCATCGGCGCGGACCTTCGCCAGGGCGCCGCCGTAGCGGCCGATCGGGGTGCGGGCGCCTGCGCAGAGATAGACGGGCCGGCCTTGCATGGTGCGTCCTCGGATCGGGTCTGAAGCGGGCCGGCAAACTAGTGTTTGAGCGAGCGGTCGGCAAACCCTTCCGGCGACTTCCTCAACGGCGGTCTTCCCCCGTCGCCGGCCGCATGCTTAGACGCCGCCTCACGATTGGGAGCGAGGACCGGATGGACGGCGGCGACAACACCGAGACCAGCTACGTCTCCAAGCTGACGGTCGTGCGCGACGGCGAATGGGCGGGCTGGTCCTACTATCCCGGCGGCGACCCCTTCGAGGACCTGGCGGGGCCGTTCTACTTCCGGGTGGACGACCAGGGTCCCGTCAGCGCTTTCAAGGTGGAACGCAAGCACCTGAACGGCGGGCATTTCCTGCACGGCGGCTGCTTCATGACCTTCGCCGACTTCGCGCTGTTCGTGATCGCCCGGGACGCCCTGACCGACCAGCACGCGGTGACGGCCACCTTCAACGGCGAGTTCGTCGGCGCCGCCTATGAAGGCCAGGTCGTCGAATGCCGGGGTGATGTGGTCAAGAACGCGCGCAGCATGGTGTTCGTGCGCGGGCTAATGACCGTCGATGGTGAGCCGATCATGAGCTTTTCGGCCACACTGAAGAATCGCGTACCCCGCCGGGCCTAGCAATTCGCGTCTTTCGCGCCAATTTTGACGCCTTTCGCGGGAATACCTGTCCGCGAACAGCAAGAGGTCCGCACGACTTGATCCGTCTTTCCACCCTTGGCGCCATGGTCGCCACGGCCGCGCTGGCGGTCAGCTCGGCGGCGTCCGCCCAGGGCGATCCGTCGATCCATGG
>JAIXTR010000545.1 GCA_027483845.1 Caulobacteraceae bacterium
AAGATCTGGCGCGAGCGGGACGCCTCGTCCGTCTCCCTGAAGATGTATGCCGTGACGGTCACAGGGTTCAGCCTCTGGATCGCCTATGGGCTGATGATCGGCAGCTGGCCCGTGGCGGCGTCGAACGTCATCTGCCTCGTGTTGTCGGCGACGATCCTGGTGCTGAAATGGCGCTACGCCAATGGCGGCGGGCTAGCCACGAGCAAGCCGGGGCCGTAAGTCGTTCGCCGACACGCACCCTGAAGGCACTGGAATGACGGATCGGTTGGCGGCGGCGCAGGCAGCGTTGAACGCGGGACAGCGCGACGATGCGATCGGGCACCTGATCGCCGCCGTCGATGAGAATCCCGTCCGCCCCGCCCCCGTCTACAAGGCCCTGGTCACCCAGCTGTATCTGGCCGACCGCTTTGCGGAGGGCGAACACTACGCGGCCATGGGGTTGAAGCAGGCGCCCCGCGACTACGACCTGCTCAACACGCGCGGCGTGCTGCTTCGCAAGCTGCGGCGGCAGGCCGAAGCCGTCCCCGTGTTCGAACAGGCCATCAAGCTGCAGCCGAAGAGCCTGCCGGCGCAGCAGAACCTCGGCAACGTTCTGCTGGACCTGAACAGCGCGGCGCGGGCCGAGAGCGTCTTCAGCAAGCTGGTCCGCCTTGAGCCCCGCAACGCCGAGTTCCAGCGCCAGTTGGGGCGCGCCCTGCTGAAGCTGGGCCGACTGGAGCCCGCGCTCATCCGCTTCCGTCAGGCCGTCAGCCTGCAGCGCAACCATATCGACGCCTGGATGGATATCGCAGGCACGTTGACCGAGGAGTTTCGGGGCGCCGAGGCGGAGGAGGCCCTGGACAAGGCGCTGGCCGCCAACCCCGGCAACCAACGGCTGCTCGAAGCCAAGGCGATGACCTTCCGACGGGTGGGCACGCCCGAGCGGGCCGAGGCGTTCCTGCAATCGCTCCTGCCGTCGAACCCCGACGCCGCCTGGCTGCACTACCAGCTGAGCGTGGGCTACGCCGACCAGGATCGGGAGCGGGCCAACACTCACCTCGAGACCGCGGTCAGGCTGGACCCGCGGCGCCTGGAGTACGCGATCGCGCTGATCGAGGGCTACGAGCGCAATCGCAAGGGCGACGAGGGCGCCAATATCGAGAAAGCCTATCAGCTCGCTCGCGGGCTTCTGGCCCGCAAGGGCGAGTTCAATGAAGCCGCGAACAAGATCGTCTGGGAGACGATGGGCCGGGTCTGCGACTTCGACGGACAGGATCTGATCGGCGACTTCCGGTCGCTCGGCCGTGGCTGGGCCGCCAACAATCGCCACACGGCGCTGATGAAGCAGATGCCGAAGGTGCGCAGCGACGACGACCGCGTGGAGCTGATCGAACAGCACCGCATCTGGGGCCGCGAGGTCGAAGAGGCCGCCGCCCGCCGGCCGGTCAAGCGCGGGGCGCCGCGAGCGCCGGACGGCAAGATCCGGCTGGGCTTCATGTCGTCGGATCTGCGCCAGCACCCGGTGGGCTACTTCGCCCTGCCGCTGTTCGAGCACATCGATCCGGCCCGTTTCGAGGTCTACTGCTACTCGTACTACACGGGCGCAGAGGCCGACGGGATGCAGCGGTTCATTACGTCCAAGGTGGCCGGCTATCGCTGGTGGCCGACGATCAACACCGGCGAGGCGGCGCAGCGCATCGCCGACGACCAGCTCGACATGCTGATCGAACTGGGCGGCTCGACCCACATGAACAAGCCGGAGGTGATGGCCTACCGGCCGGCGCGCCTGCAGGCCAGCTGGCTCGGGTATCCCCACTCGATAGGCCTGGAGGCGGTCGACTACTTCGTCTGCGACCCCTACATCGCGCCCACCGATCCGCGCCTGTTGATCGAGCGGCCGCTGATGCTGCCGCACGCGTGGTATCCGCTGAGCCCCTCGTCGTTCCGTGACCAACCCGCTGCGGCGGTCGAGGCGCCGGTCGCGCGCAACGGCTATGTGACCTTCGGGACGGCCAACCAACCGTACAAGTACACGCGTGAGAGCTTGCAGGCCTGGGCTCGGATCATGCGCGGGTGCGAGGGCTCGCACTTCCTGTTCATCCGGCCCGAGGGAAGCTCTGCGTCCTTCCGCGACAATCTTCGTCGCGCCTTTGAGGCCGAGGGCGTCGCCGGAGATCGCATCGAATTCGAGGCTGTGCGCGGCGCCCACCTGCCGCACTACAACCGCATGGACATCAGCCTGGACACCTTCCCCCAGACCGGCGGGACCACAACCTGCGAGTCGATGTGGATGGGCGCGCCCTGCGTCAGTCTGAAGGGTCCCGCTCCCTACGAGCGCCTGAGCTTCTCGGTGCTGAGCAGCCTGGGGCTGACGGAACTCTGCGCGGATACGGTGGATGGCTATGTCGAGGCGGCGATCGCGCTCGGCAACGATCACGCCCGCATCGGCGCGTTGCGCGCGACCCTGCGCGACCGGATGCGCGCCAGCCCGCTTGGCCAGGTCGAGGCCTGGGCGACCGGCTTCTACGACGCCGTGGAGCGCGCGGTTCGCGGCTAGAGGTTGAAGGGCTGGACGCGGTTGCGGGCCAGGAACGCGGCCATGTCGCCGCTCAGCAGCAGATCCAGATTCTGCCGCACCCGCTCCTCCGGCCAGTCCCACCAGGCGATGGCGAGCAGGTCGGCGATGGTCTGGTCATCGAACCGCCGTTTCACGACCCGCGCGGGATTGCCGGCGACGATAGCATAGGGCGGGACATCCCGGCTCACCACGGCCCGGGCGGCGACCACGGCCCCGTGGCCGATGGTGACGCCGGCCATGATCATGCACTGACTGCCCAGCCACACGTCGCTGCCGATCACCACGTCGCCACGGCCCACCGTGTGGTCGGTGCGGACATCGGGCCCGCGCCACTTGGCGAACGCCCCGAAAGGATACATCGAGACCCAGTCCGGCCGGTGATATCCGCCCAGGAACACCTGCACATTGTCGGCGATCGAGCAGTAGTCTCCGACGCGACAGACATAGCCGCCCGGCGCGCCCCAGTGGCGCAGGACCAGGGGGCCATAGGTGTGAGGGCCGACCACCAGCCGTCCGGCGGCGACATGGTCGGCGAGCGTATCCTTGGTAAGAGCGTTGGCTGACATCCCGGCCTTCGTACCACTCCCGATCGGTCAGTCCATCGCGCCGCGCCGGCGCAGATCGGCGTACCAGGCCACGTAGCCATCCCAGAACGCGGTCTCTTCCCAATCGGCGGCCCAGGAGGGCTGGTCGTTGACGCGCACCAGCGGTTCCTCAAGGACCGGCTGATCGGCCAGCTCGACCCGGCAGTCCATCCCAAGGCGGGCGCTGGCCTCGGCGGCGACGCGCTCGGCGAACGCCCCCTGCGACGCGACCCAGCCGGAGGGACGCGCGACCGTCGTGCGGGCGCCCGACGCCAGGGCGTCCGTCACATAGGCGGCATAGGCGCTGGCCAGGCGCGGCGCGGCCAGGTGGTCGCGGATGTATCGGGGCGTGCGGACAGCGGGCGTGGCCCCGGCAAACCATGTCTTGAACAGGTGCCAGCCGAACCGCCGCTCCTCGAGCTGTCCAAAGGGGCTTGGGATGACGAAACGGCCGAACGGCAGGCCGACCTCGCGGGTCCAGTGGTCGAACGCCTCGCGCGTCAGCGTCTTGGAAAGGCCGTAGGGGGTCACGGCGCCGGGTTCGTCACCCCCGCCCTCGCCCGCCTCGAACACGGTCCCCGTCAGCACGAAGAGGCGGCCCCCGACGTCTCTGAAAGCCCGCAGAAGATCCGGCGCGCCGGCGGTATTCCGCGCCAGCGCATCGACGGCGTCGAACCCCGGATCGCGATAGCCGGTGATGTGGGCGGCGTGGTGGGCCAGGACGTCGATCCCGCCGCTCATCTGCACATCACGCAAGAGCGCGTCGGACCCGAGGGCTCGCGCGAAGCGCACCTCGGCGATCCGCTCCAGCCGCTCGATCCGCGCCCGCCGGACATCCGCGTAGGCATCCCGCTCGCGCAGCAGCGGCGCGATCACCCGGAAGCCCGCAGCGTTCAGCGCCTCGGCGATCCAGACACCGGTGAACGAACTGGCTCCCGTCAGCAGAACCGTTCCCGCCATGGCCCTAGCCGTGGTCCGGATAGGTGGCGTCCCGCGGGGAGATCAGCGCCGGCGGCGCTGGCCAGGCGATCGCGAAGGCCGGATCGTCCCAGCGCACGCCGGCCTCGTGTCCGGGCCGATAGGCCGGTGCGATCTGGTAGATCACGTCCGTGTCCGGCTCCAGGGTCAGGAACCCGTGCGCCACGCCCTCGGGGATGAACAGCGCAACGAGATTATCGGCCGACAACTCGGCGGCCGTCCATCGGCGGTAGGTGGGACTGTCCGGCCGCAGATCGACGGCGACGTCGAAGATGCGGCCCTGGCTGACGCGGACCAGCTTGGTCTCGGCGTTCGGCGCCGGCTGATAGTGCATGCCCCGCAGCGTATGGAGATGGGGGTTGCGCGAGAGGCTGGTCTGGACGGGCGCGAAGTCCAGGCCCGCCGCCGCGAACTCTTCCGGGCACTGCAGGCGGGCGAACAGGCCGCGATCGTCCTGGTGAGCGTCCGCCTCCACGCGGACCACGCCCGCGATATCCGTGGGCGTGAAGCGCATCAGTCCAGGATCCGCGTCGCTGGCGATGCGACCACGAAGCGGCCGCCCCATTCGGCGATGAAGGCCAACTGCGCGGTGATCTCGTCCTTCAGGTTCCAGGGCAGGATCAGCACATAGTCCGGCTTCAGCGCCCGCACGGCGTCGGGGCTCTTCACGGGGATATGGCTGCCGGGAAGATACCTGTCCTGCTTCGCCGGATTCGCGTCATAAGCCTCGAGGATGTGCGCGTGGGTCACGCCGCAATAGTTGAGGAAGGTGTTGCCCTTGGCGGCGGCGCCGTAGGCGGCTACGCGGCGCCCATCAGTCTCAGCGTCTTGCAG
The DNA here is from genome assembly GCA_027483845.1 of Caulobacteraceae bacterium. GTDB lineage: Bacteria > Pseudomonadota > Alphaproteobacteria > Caulobacterales > Caulobacteraceae > Phenylobacterium. The sequence goes on from JAIXTR010000545.1 coordinate 4,954, forward strand.
GAACGCCAGGAAGCTCGAGCGGACCGCTTCCACGTGCGCCGTGAAGCCATCGTAGGTCTCAGGACGGTCGAGACCGGCCGCCGCCTCGCGGGCCCGAACAGCGCGCAGCCCCTCGGTAGCCGTGTGGCCCGCCGCCTGGTGACAGCAGAACAGGCGCAGTGAGCCCCCGTGGGTCGGCAGTTGCTCCACGTCGAAGACCCGCAGGCCGTGGGCCGCCAGGACCTTCTCGACCGTCAGCAGCGACAGGTACGAGTAGTGCTCGTGATAGATGGTGTCGAACTGCACCAGCTCGATCAGGTTCAGCAGGTGCGGGAACTCGAAGGTCAGGACCCCCTCAGGCTTCAGCACGCGCGGGAAGCCGGCCACGAAGGCGTTCAGGTCCGGCACGTGCGCCAGGACGTTGTTGGCCGCCATCAGGTCGGCGCGGTCGCCCCGGGCCGCCAGCGCTTCGCCCGTCTCGGCGTTGAAGAAGACGACGTCGGTGCGGACGCCAACCGCGCGCGCGGCCTCGGCGGTATTGGCGGTGGGCTCGATCCCTAGGACCGGCACGCCCTTCGCCAGGAAGTGCTTCAGGAGGTAGCCGTCGTTGCTGGCCACCTCGACCACCAGGGAGTCCGGCCCCAGACCGAAGCGCGCGGTCATCGCCTCGGCATAGCGGCGGGCATGCTCCACCCAGCCCGGCGAGAACGACGAGAAGTAGGCATAGCCCTCGTCGAAGATCGCCTCGGCCGGCACCTCATGATCGGCCTGCACAAGAAAACAGGCGTCGCAGACCATGGTGTTGAGCGGGAACATCGGCTCGTTCCCCGCCGCCAGTTGCTCAGGCGTCAGATAGCTGTTGGCCAATGGCTGCAAGCCAAGGTCCAGGAAGGTGCGGGTCAGGGGTTCGCGGCAGAAACGGCAGAGACTCATGGCCGGCCTTCGTAGCCCTCGATCTGCTCGACGCACAAGGCGAGCGCCGACTCGCCCGCCGCCTGGCGACGGTACCAGTCCATGGTCAGGGCCACGGCCTCCGGAGCCTCCAGCCGGCTCTCGAACCCCAGAACCTGACGCGCCAGGCTGGCGTCGATGGCCAGGCTCTTGGCCTCCAGCGAATGAGGGTCTGGCTCATGGCGCCAGGCTTGGCCGCCCAGCGCCTCGACGCCCAGGGTCGCCAGTTCGCCCACGGTGACCTCGGCCCCGCCCGGCTTCGGGCCGAAGTTGAGCGCGCGCGGCGTGGCCGGCTCCGTCGCCAGCGCCTCGATGTGTCGGAAGTAGCCCGCCAAGCAGTCCAGCACGTGCTGCCACGGCCGGGTAGCGTCGGGATGCCTAAGGACGACGGGCGCTCCGCCCCGCGCGGCGCGCACGATGTCGGCCACCAGGCGGTCGCGCGAGAAGTCGCCGCCGCCGATGACGTTGCCGCCGCGGGCCGTGCCCACGGGCGTTGCCTGGAAATAGCTCCGGGCGAAGCTCTGCACGACGATCTCGGTGGCCGCCTTGGACGCGGAATAGGGATCCTTGCCACCCAGATTGTCGCTCTCGACGAAGGCGCGGCCCGTCTCGTTGTTGGCGTAGACCTTGTCCGAGGTGATGGTCAGGATCGCTTGCAGGGCGGCCTGGTCGCGCAGCGCCTGCAGCAGGTGGGCCGTGCCCATGATGTTCGTCTCGAACGTGCCGATCGGGTCCTCGACCGAGGTCCGGACGATCGGCTGGGCGGCCATGTGCAACACGAGGTCGAAGTCGCGTCCCCGCAGCGCCGCCTGCACGGCGTCCGGATTGCGAAGATCGACGAAGCGCGACGTGATCAGTCGCTCGATCTGGGCCAACGCGAACAGCGCCGGCGTCTGGTCCGGCGGCAGGGCGATGCCCGTGACGTCGGCGCCCAGACGGTTCAGCCAGATCGCGGCCCATGAGCCCTTGAAGCCGGTATGACCCGTCAGCAGGACCCGCTTGCCAGCCCAGAAGCCGGCGTTCACCGGCGCCATGGGGCCTGA
>JAIXTR010000547.1 GCA_027483845.1 Caulobacteraceae bacterium
GCCATTCGTGTCGGCATGGGCGTTGGTGTAGCGGAGCACGCCGCGCAGCTTCAGGGTTTCCGTGACCTGGTAGCCCGCCTTGGCGGAGAAGGACTCCAGCTCGGACCCCAGCTTGCGCGAGCCGCCCGGCAGGGTCTGCCCGACGTAGCCCCCCGTGCGCTGGACGCCGGCGTTGACCACCAGGTCCAGCGGCCCCACGACCGCCGCATAGCGGGCCGAGCCGCCCAGGGTGTCCTGCGTCCCAAACTCCACGCGCATCCGCGCGCCGGGCGCCTCGGCGGCGGTGGGCGTGATGTAGTTGATCACCCCGGCGATGGCGTCGGAGCCGTAGAGCGCGCTCTGCGGGCCGCGCAGGATCTCGATCCGGGCGACGTCGTCGCTGATGAGGGTGGCGAAGTCGAACTCGCCGTAGAACGGGTCTGACGCCTCGATGCCATCGATGAGCGTCAGGACGTGATTGCCCTCGGTCCCGCGCACGCGGATTTGGGTCTGGCCGCCGATCGCGCCGGTGCGGCTGACCGCAAAGCCCGGCACGTCGCGCAGGACGTCGGAGACGACGCGGACCTGGCGCGTCTCCATCTGCGCCGCCGTGATCACGGTCACCGAGGAGCCGAGCTTGTCGGCGTCGATGCCGTCGGTGGCGCGCGTTCCGGTGACCAGCACCTCGTCAACGGCGGCGCCGTCGGCGGCCAAGGCGGGTTGGGCGATGAGCAGCGCGGCGACGCCGGCGCTGAAAAGGTAGTTCCTGGGCATGATGGCCCCTTCTGTCCGCGTCCCAGCGACATGCGGAGGACCTACCGCAGCGATGACGCCACGGGACGACAGCCGGCAGGCGTGGACGCTTCGCAGCTCCCGCCGGTCGGTCGAAACGGCCCTCCACCGTTTCTCGTCGTCGCTCAGACGGAGATCCGCGCCACGAGGTCCACTGCCTCGACAGCTCGAGCGACACGCACCGACCGGTTTCCTGGCTCGCGGGTCACAGCGTCATGCGCGCACCTTCCCAGGTCCGAAAACCCAGTGGCTGGCGGAGGCGAAACCCCACCCGTCGCATGCGCTAACCGCTCACAGTTACAGGGATAGCCGCAGATCAGGTCGCCCCTACTGCGTTCCCGTTTAAGCCCGAAGGCTTCGGCGCGCTAAGTGGAAAGACCCGCCGAAGCGCGTCAGCCCACGGCGCCCTCTTGTGAGGTTTTCCCGCGCATGTCCATGGGTTTAACGGCGGCGGCTGAGGAACCCTGCCCTTGCGGCGCCCTGGCGCGGGCGCGCCGTCGCCGAGTTTGGAAAACCGGAACGCAGGTCTCGCCGGGACGCGTCGCGCCTCCTCTCGCGAGAATACCTGACGTTGTACCCCTCGCGCGGAAACATTGTCGCCGACCGTAGCGTTACAGGTGTAACGTCCCCGAATTGTCTCGTCAGAGCAGGTTGCCGTATGAGCTTGCGGATCGCTTCGAGCTTCCCCCCGATCAGCGGCGGATCGAGCGCGACACGGAGCGCGGCGTCACCGCTTCGCAGCGGCGTGCTGGATGGCGCCCGGGTGCTGATCGTCGAAGACGAGTTCATGGTCGCGGCGCTGCTGGAGGATACGCTTCAGGCGTTCGGCTGCGAGGTGGTGGGGCCCGCGGCGCGCATCGACGACGCGCTGGCCCTGCTCGAGCGGGAACAGATCGACGCCGCGGTGCTGGATGTGAACATCGCTGGCGAGCAGGTGTTTCCGGTCGCCGACGCCCTGGAGCGCCGGGGCATCCCCTTCGTGTTCGCGACCGCCTACGGCCGAGGCGGCGTGGCGGAGGCCCATCGCACGCACGAAATCCTCCAGAAGCCTTATGAGCTTCGGTCGCTGCGGCGCGCCCTGGAATCCAGCCTCTACGGCCGCCGCTAGCCAGCCTGAGATGGCGCGAAGCGGAGGCCGGCCCGCTGCAGGTCGCCGAACAGCCGCTGCAGGCTGGCGATGTTGCGGTCGCGGTGCGCCCGCATCGGTGGCGACGCCAGGACCGCCCCGGGCACGTAGACGCCCCGCTCGTCGCGGACGCACAGGCCGCGCGCCAACATGATGTTGATACGCCGACGGACCGTCTCGGCCGACAAACCCATCGCGCGGGAGACGGCGAAGGCCGGGATCCTCTCGCGCAGATCGTCATCGATGATCTCCGCCCCCATGGCCGGCGCGCCTGACGCGGGAGCGCGCGCCACGTATCCCGCGACGTTTTGGTTGAACACCGCCATGAAGATGGCCCCGTCGAGCAGGCTGCCCGCGACCTGTTCGGCCGACTCCAGATAGCGAAGGACGTACGAAAGCGCCGCACGGCTGACGATCCAGCCCGCGGCCTCGTCCGGGATCGGCTCCATTGCCTCACTGCCGGCGCCCAGCGGATCGAACGGCGGGGAATGCTGGGTCGTGACGCCGTAGAGCGCGCGCACGCCCGCATGAATTTTTTGGACGAGCGCCAGGACGTCCTGCGGCGCGAACTGGGTGTCGTCCAACACCACCCCGCCAGGCACGAACACGCACAGGCCACGCTCCGCCAGGCCGCGAATTCGGCGTCGGACGGTTTCAAACGGCAGCGACAACGATGTCGCGATGCTGTGGATGCTCGACGGCCGGCGCTGGTCCGCCACAGCTGCAGTGCTGGATCGGCAGCTGGCGCCACGCTCTGTCGGCAGGTAGCGCAGGTTCCCATCCAGGAGCGCCATGCAGAGCACGGTGTCGACGATGCTGCCGCCGCAGACCGCCGACGCATCCCTCACAAACGCCGCAACGAAGGCGGCCGACGCACGGCCGATCGCGGGATGGGGTGAGAGGACATGCTGGGCGAGGCAGCCATCGTCCTCACGTTCGACGATGTCGACGTCCGGCTGCAGCTTACCCACAGATGGTCCCCCCTTGCGCCATGGCGCCCCTGCAAGTCGAAATCAGGCCTGAGGTCAGGCGGCGCTGGAGACGAGAACCTCGGCAGCCTCGGTGTTTTCGCGCAGGACGTAGCCGCCGCCCCATACCGTCTCGATCACGTGACGTCCGTCGGTCGCGGGAGCCAGCTTCTTCCGCAGCTTGCAGATGAACACATCGACGATCTTGGCCCCCGGCTCATTCACTCCGCCGTAGAGGCTGAAGAGGAACACGTCCTTGGTGAGGGTCTTGCCCTTGCGCAGGGCCATCAGCTCCAGGACCTGATACTCGCGGCTGGTGAGATCGATGGGCTGGTCGTTCACGCGCACGCGCTTGGCGTCGAGGTCGATGACCATGTCGCCGATGGTGATCAGCGATTGGGAATGCCCCTTCGAGCGGCGGATCACCGCACGCAGGCGGGCGACCAGTTCGTCCTTGTGGAACGGCTTGGTCATGTAATCGTCGGCGCCCAGGCTGAGCGCCTTGATCTTGCTGGCGATCTCGGAGGTTCCGGAAAGCACGGTCACAGGCGTGTCGTTCTTGCCGCGCCGCAGGGTGCGAAGGACGTCGAGGCCCGACATATCCGGGAGGCTGAGGTCGAGCAGGATGAGGTCGTAGTCATAGACCTCGGACAGGTCGATGCCGTCTTCCCCGGCGGCCGTCTTCTCGACGAAGAAGCCGCTGGCGGTCAGCATGATCTCGATGCTGCGGGCCATCATCCGATCGTCTTCGATCAACAGAACTCGCACGCTTTCCTCCTCGCCGCGATATCGCGGCCCTCGTCAGTTGTTCAGAAGTTCGCGGCCCAGCGAGGGGCCTGTCCTTCCGTCGTATCTCGTGGGCCATGGGCGCTTCGCTCGGCCTGCGCCGCCAGCGCCGCCGCCAGTTGGGAGCCAACGATGGGCTTGGACAGATGGGCGTCGGCTCCTGCCGCGATGGCGTCGTCCCAAGGCCGTCCCGCGCCGCTGGCGGACAACGAGAAGATGGCCGTGCGGTCCGCCCCGCTCTCGGTTTCCGCGGCGCGGATGTCGCGGATCGCTTCGAGGCCCGCACCCCCACCGCCTGGTAGGTCGACGAGAATGGCCGAGAACCGCTCGGCCGACGCCCGCTCGACCGCGTCGCGCGCGCTATGCGCGACGACACAGGTGTGACCGGTGGCTTCCAAGAGCAGCGACAGCATCTTGCGATTGACGGGATCGCCATCCACGACCAGCACCCGCGGTGCCGGGTCGGTGGCGGCCGGCCAGTCCTGCGGCTCCGACGCATTGGCGGCGCTGATGACCTCGGGCGTCACGGCAAGGGTCACGACCCGACTGGGTGCGATCGGAATCTCGGTGAGGATGACGGCGCGTCCACCGTCGTCCGTGGCCACCGTCTGGGCGTTCAGACGGCGACCGTCCGGCAGGCTGACCTCAAGCCGTTCTGGTGCGGCGCCGGCCCCGATCGCCTGGGCGGCGTCATAGTTCTGCGGATCGCTGAGCCACCCGGCCTCCTCCACCGAGCGAAGCAGGCTCTGCCGAGACATTCCGCGCTCAATGGACGTCGGCAGGCTCGAGAAAGCGTCGGCATAGGCGGCGTTGAATCCTGACAGACGGCCGCGCCCGTCGAAGATCGCCAGGCCCGACGGAAGCGCGTCGATTGCCTTCTGGAATGTCGCGAGGGCGGCGACCTGGCCGACCCGGTGGACAAACACAACCGCGCTCGCGCCCAGCAGGACGAGGCTCAGGGCAATCAGGGCGACGAACGCGAGCTCACGATGGCCCAAGGGATCGAACGCCGTCGCAGCGCCCGAGATCGCCGGCAGACTTCCGACGCTGGCATAGGCGCATATGGCCAGGATCAGCCCCATGCCGCAGCCGATGACCGGCGACCGGCTGCGCAAGCGGCGGGTCTGCCACAGCGCGAAGCTTCCGGCGACCAGCAGGCCGTAGGCAAGCAACCAGGCGGATTGGCGCCGCATGTCGACGCCTGCGCGATCCACACCCAGGGCGTCGAGGCTGGTCATCAGGCTCGCAGCCGCGCCGCCCCCCGCCAGCACCGCGCCGGACACCCAGTGCGAGGGGCGCCACTCGGCGACGACGAAGGCCGATCCGATGACCAGAACCGCGATGACGGCGGCGGCGGCGGCGCTGAGGGGGCTGGCGGCAAGAAGGTTGATGTGCGGCGCCGCAAGGAACGTCCAACTTTGCGCCGACCAGGCGCCAAAGCCCGCCAGCAGGCCGGCCATCACCGAACGCACGATCCTGACCCGGGTGTCGCGCCCGCCCAGCACGGTCTGAACGCCGAAAGCGGCGGACCATCCGACGGTCGCGAAGATGGCGGCGGTCGCCACAAGCAGGACTGGAACCAGCGTCAAGATTTACTCCGCAGCGATCGCCTTTGAGGCGCCCTTCAGAGGTCCGGAGAAGTCCGGGGCGTCATGCTTGGTGTAACAAGCGCCAGCTCATGACATTGTAACGTCGTTACTCGAAATGGTGAGTTTTGGTCGGGCAGATTGTCGCAGCTTGGCGCGGACTGTGAGGTCCAGATGGCCTGCCTGTCAGCAACTCCCAGCTGATAAATGGGCCAACGAAATATTAGCGCGTCCAGCGCCAGCGCCGATCCCACCCGAAAACAACGATTCCCAGCATGGCGCCTGAGCCAATTGGTCGCAGGTCCACCGTACCGCGTCTTAATGGCAAGCAGACTTGAAGTGGGCGATGTCCGCCTCGCGCCGCCTGTCAGAGACCGAGATTGCGCTCGAGTATTTCTATTCGAGAACCTATCGCGTTCAGTACGGCCTGCGGATCGGGACCATCGGCCTGGTCGGGCTTGTCTGCGTCCATTTCGGACTTCTTCCGCTCGTCGCAGCGGCAATCTGGGTTCTCGCCTTTCTGACCTGCGAGCTGCTGATCTGGATGTGGTGGCGCGACGTCGAGCCGACCCTGGGAACCCTTGATCTTCCGGCCGCCAATCGACGTCAGCGCCAGATGATCTGCTTCGCCGGCCTGTCGACGAGCACGGCGGTCGCGCCCTTCCTCGTCAGCGTCGCGCCCAGCCCGGCGGCAGCCGCGGTCAGCGCGCTGTTTGCGGCGGGGGTCATCATGCTGATCACGGCGCAGCAGAGCATGACGCGCAACATGTTCCTCTGGACGGTTCCCCTCCCCGCGCTGGCGCTGGTGCGCAACATGGTTCTGCTGGGGGATGGCGCGAACCCGTTCATCATGGGGGGCCTGGCTGTCTGCTTCATCATCAACGCGCGCCAGCTCCAGCTCTCCAACGCCGCCGGCGAAGCGCGGATGGTGCACAACCAGGTCGAAGCGCAGCGGGCCAACGACGCGAAGCGCGAGTTTCTGGCCACCGTCAGTCACGAGATCCGGACGCCGCTGAACGGCGTGCTCGGAATGGCCCAGGCGATGGCCGCCGACGATCTGAGCCCGATCCAGGCCGAGCGCCTCGAGATCGTCCGCCGATCCGGCGCCGCACTTCAGACCCTGCTAAACGACGTGCTGGACCTGTCGAAGATCGAGGCGGGCCGCCTCGAGCTGGACGTCCGACCCTTCAATCTGGCCGACACGATTGTGGCGGCGGTCGAACCGTTTCTCGCCCTGGCGCGGGGGAAGGGTCTGGACCTGCGGATTGATATCGACGGGCTTGATGGTCCCTTCGACGGAGACCCGAACCGGATCCGCCAGATCGTCGCCAACCTCGTCTCGAACGCGGTGAAGTTCACCGAAAGCGGGTCCATCCAAATCGAGGGGCGACCTAGCGCCGACGGCGCCGTCATCCAGGTTCGCGACACGGGCATCGGCATCTCGTCCGACGCGGCCGGTCGCATGTTCGACCGGTTCGCCCAGGCAGAGGCCGGCACGGCAGGCCGATATGGCGGCACGGGCCTTGGCCTTTCGATCTGCCGCGATCTGGCTCGCCTCATGAACGGAACGATCGACCTCGAATCTGAGCCAGGCCAAGGTTCCACATTCACCCTGTCCCTGCCGCTTGCTGCGACATCGCGCCCGCTGCCGGGCCCCCAAGAGGCCGCGTCTTATCCCGTGGCGCTCGGCGCGCTCCGCGTGCTGGTCGCGGAGGACAATCCCACCAACCAGCTCGTCCTTCGACACCTGCTGGCGGCGTTCGGCGAGATCCGCGTCACGATCGTTGATGATGGCGCCGCAGCGCTGGCCGCGTTCGAGCGGGAGCCCTGGGACCTTGTCCTGATGGATATCAACATGCCGATCCTGGACGGCGTCGCCGCGACCCGGGAAATCCGCCGCCGCGAGGCGGACACGGGACGGACGCGAACGCCCATCCTCGCCCTTACCGCCAATGCCATGGCCCATCAGGTCGAGGACTATCTGGCGGCGGGGCTTGATGAGGTCGTGGCCAAGCCGGTCGAC
>JAIXTR010000042.1 GCA_027483845.1 Caulobacteraceae bacterium
CAGAACACATGCCGAACGTGATTCGCAGATGATCGGACGCCTGCGCGGCGCCGTCGCCGAGATTGGCGAGGAAGAGGCTCTCATCGACGTGATGGGGGTGGGCTATGTCGTGCGCTGCGGCAGCCGCACGCTCGCGCGCCTGCCTGAGATCGGCGGCGAGGCCCTGTTGCACGTCGAAAGCCATTGGGGCGAACAGACGGGCCTCACCCTCTACGGCTTCCTGGCGCGGGAAGATCGCCAGGCCTTCGTGCTGTTGCGGACGATCCAGGGGGTCGGGCCAAAGGCGGCGCTGGCGGTGCTGGATGTCCTGCCGCCCGCCGAACTGGCCGGCGCGGTGGCGCGCGACGACAAGGCGGCCGTGGCGCGCGCGTCGGGCGTGGGCCCCAAGCTGGCGCTGCGAATCGTCACCGAGCTCAAGGGCAAGCCCATCAGCGACGGACCCGTCGCTGGCTTCCACGCCCAGATCGTCACCGCCCAGCCGATGAGGGCCTCCGCGTCCGGAGAGGCCGTCGCCGCCCTCATGGGCCTTGGCATCGCCGAGCCGGCCGCCCGGCGCCACGTCGAGGCCGCCGCCATCCGTCTGGGCGAGGACGCCGAGGCCTCGGCCCTCATCAAGGCGGCCCTGCAGGAGCTGGGGCGTTGACCCGCATCATCTCCGGCGAGCCCCAGCCCTTCGAGCCGACCGACAAGGCGCTGCGGCCACAGACCCTGGCGGAGTTCGTCGGCCAGGAGCAGGCCAAGGGCAATCTGCGGATCTTCATCGAGGCCGCGAAACAGCGCGAGGAAGCGCTGGACCACGTCCTGCTGTTCGGACCGCCGGGTCTGGGCAAGACGACCCTCGCCCAGATCGTAGCGCGCGAGCTGGGCGTTGGCTTCCGCGCCACCTCCGGTCCGGTGCTGGCAAAGGCCGGCGACCTGGCCGCCATCCTCACCAACCTTGAACCGCGCGACGTGCTGTTCATCGACGAAATTCACCGCCTGCCGGCCAATGTGGAGGAAATCCTCTATCCGGCGATGGAGGATCACGTCCTGGACCTGATCATCGGCGAGGGTCCGTCGGCGCGCTCCATCCGCATCGACCTGGCGCCCTTCACCCTGGTCGCGGCGACCACCCGCGCGGGCCTCCTGGCCACGCCGTTGCGCGACAGGTTCGGCATTCCGATCCGCCTGGAATTCTACACCCATACGGAGCTGCAGCGGGTGCTGATGGGCGCCGCCGCCAAGATGGGCGCGGCCCTGACCCCCGAAGGCGCGCTCGAGATCGCGACCCGCGCCCGCGGCACGCCCCGCGTCGCCGGCCGACTGCTGCGCCGGGTGCGCGACTTCGCGACGGCCGAGGGCGCGGAGGTCATCGGCCAGGCCGCCGCCGCCTCGGCCCTGGCCCGCCTGGACGTGGACGAACACGGGCTGGACGCCCTCGACCGCCGCTATCTGCGCGCCCTGATCGAGAACTATGCCGGCGGCCCGGCGGGGGTGGAGACCCTCGCCTATGCGATCGCCGAGGCCCGCGATGCCGTGGAGGACGTGATCGAGCCGTTCCTGCTGCAACAGGGCTTCATCCAGCGCACGCCGCGCGGCCGCATGGCCTGCGCCAAGGCGTACAGCCACCTGGGCCTGGTCGCGCCCAGGGTCACCCCCGCCGCCGGGGACCTGTTCGAATGAGCGAGCCGTCCGCAGGGTGGCTGGAAGGCCGCGAGCACTGCCTGCCGGTGCGCATCTACTACGAAGACACCGACTTCACGGGCATGGTCTACCACGCCAACTACCTGCGCTATTTTGAGCGCGGGCGGAGCGACTTCTTCCGCGTGGTGGGCATCAGCCATTCGGCGCTGCTGGAGCTGGCGCAACCGACGGCGTTCACGATCGTTCGCATCGAGCTGGACTACCGCCGCGCCGCCCGCGTGGACGACGCGCTGCTGGTCCGCACCACCTATGACGACGTGAAGGGGCCGCGCCTGCTGGTCAGCCAGCGCATCACCCGCGGAGACGAACTGATCGCCGAGGCCCAGGTCCAGGCGGTCTGCATCGACATGAAGGGCCGGGCCATCCGGCCCCCACGCGACATGGTCGATCTGCTGCGGCCCTATTTCGTCACGCCATAAGATCGCCACCGACACCCGCCACCCACGACCGGACACACCGCAGGAGACAAGATGGACCCGGCCGCCGCCGTCACGCCCGAGAGCTTCGACCTTCTCAGCATCTTTGTCCGCGCCGACTGGGTCGTGAAGCTGGTCATGATCGGCCTGGCCCTCGCCTCGCTATGGTCCTGGACCATCATCCTGGAGAAGCTGTTCCGCTTCTCGCGCCTCAACCGCGAGGCCGACAGTTTCGAGGATCAGGTGGCCTCCGGGCGCAGCCTTGAGGACGTGGCCGCCGACGCCGGCGAGCGCCCGACCCATGCCCTGCCCCGGATGCTGCAGGGCGCGTTGAAGGAGTGGCGGGAGGCCCGCGTGAAGGGCCAGGCCACCGAAGGGCAGGTCGCCTTCCTGATCCAGCGCATCGACCGCACCATGGACTCCATCATCGCCCGCGAAAGCGCGCGCGTCGAAACGGGCCTGGGCGCCCTGGCCATTGTCGCCACGGCGTCGCCCTTCGTCGGGCTGTTCGGCACCGTCTGGGGGATCATGCGGTCCTTCCAGGCCATCGCCATCCAGAAGAACACCTCGCTGGCGATCGTCGCGCCGTCGATCGCCGAGGCCCTGTTCGCTACGGCCATTGGCCTGGTCGCCGCCATCCCGGCCTACATCTTCTACAACGCCTTCTCGACGGCGGCCGGCAAGTACGCGGGCCGGCTGGAGGGCTTCGCCGACGACCTGTCCACGGCCATCCAGCGCCGCCTGGCCGGGAGCTGAGGCATGGCGCTGTCGGCCAACGACGCCTTCTCCGCCAGCGGCTCGCGCCGCCGACGTCGGCGCCGGCGCGGCGCGCTGAGCGAGATCAACGTCACGCCGCTGGTCGACGTGATGCTGGTGCTGCTGATCATCTTCATGATCTCCGCGCCGCTGCTGACCGCGGGCGTGCCCGTCGAACTGCCCAAGACCGAGGCCGGCGCCATGCAGGACGTGCCGGATCCGATCACCATTTCGATCCGCGCCGACGGCAGCCTCTACGTCGGCGAGACCGCCACGCCCTTCGCCAACCTGTCGCCGCGCCTGAAGGAGATGGCGACCGACAGCAAGCGCCCGATCTATGTGCGCGCCGACGGCAAGGCTAGCTATGAGATCGTGGCCCGGGTCATGGCCTCGCTGTCCACGTCGGGCTTCACCGCTATCAACCTGGTCACCGAGACCGGCGGCCCCTCATCGGGCGCCACCGACGCGGAGGAGGCTGGCGGGTGAGCAGGAGCGCCAGGCGCATCGAGGTCTCGCCGGCGGCGCTGGGCTCCGTCGCCCTGCACGTCGCGGTGGCGGCCGCCTTCATGATCTCCTGGGGCGACCGCGACCTGAAGGTGGGTTCGGTGGTGCCGGTGACCATCGTCGCCAACGCGCCCGACGCCGACACCCGACCGGCGATCCAGGCGCCGGAAACCCAGACCGCCGCGACCGAGGAGCCCGTCCCCGAGGCGCCCGTCGAAGCGGCTCCACCGCCGCCGACGCCAGCCCCGCCGCCCCCGCCGACGCCCAAGGCGGCGCCGACCCCCACGCCCAAGGCGGCTGCGCCTGTCGCCAAGCCGACGCCGAAGCCGGTGGAGAAGAGCTTCGATCTCGACGCCCTGTCGGCCAGCCTGAAGGCCCCCGCCCGCAACGCGCCGCAGCGGCCGTCCTCTGCGCCGAAGGGACCGACCCGCGCGGAGACTGCCCCCGTCGCCCGGCAAACTGCCGGCAGCGGCCTCGCCGCCGGCGCCGCCATGCAAGGCTTGGCCGAGGAGCTGCAACGCCGCTGGAACCCCAACTGCGACGTCGAAGGCGGCCGCAATGTCGTTGTGCGCGTGAACTTCCAGCTCGGCATCGGCGGACAGGTGGTCGGCGACGTCGCCGCCCAGATCCAGGGGGCTCGTACCCCTGTGGCCCAGGCCGCCGCCGACCGCGCGGTCCGCGCCGTCTATGCCGCCGCGCCCTTCCGCGGCCTGCCCCGCGAATTCTATGGCGATCGCATCGCCGTCAATTTCAACGCCCGAGAGGCCTGCACCTGATGACCCAAGCCCGGAGCCTTCCGAGCCGGATGACGGCCCTGCTCTTCACCGCGCTCTGCGCCATAACGGCCCTGGCGATCGCGCCGCCCGCGCGCGCCGAGATCGAGGTCAACGTCAACCGGGGCGACGTCCAGCCCCTGCCCATCGCCGTGCCCGGTTTCGGTGGCGGTCAGGTCGGCAACGACATCAGCCAAGTGATCGCGGCCAACCTGCAGCGCTCGGGCCTGTTCCGGCCGCTGGACCCGAACAGCTTCATCGAGAAGGGCCTGAGCGCCAACGTCCAGCCGCGCTTCGCGGACTGGAAGACCATCAACGCCCAGGCGCTGGTGAACGGCCAGGTCACGATGGAGGGCGGCAAGATCCGAGTCGACTTCCGCCTCTGGGACGTCTTCGCCGAGCAGCAGCTGCTGGGCCTGCAGTTCACCGCCAGCCCCGAAAGCTGGCGGAAGGTGGCCCACAAGATCTCCGACGCCGTCTATGAGCGGCTGACCGGTGAGAAGGGCTATTTCGACACCCGCATCGTGTTCGTCGCCGAGAGCGGCGGGCGCGGCAAGGTCACCAAGCGGCTGGCGATCATGGACCAGGACGGGGCTAACCCCAGCTACCTGACCTCCGGCGACAGCATCGTCATGACCCCGCGCTTCTCCTCGAACAGCCAGGAGATCACCTACATGTCGCTGAAGCCCGACTCGGCGACGGTCTATCTCTTCAACCTGGAGAGCGGCCGGCGGGAAAGCCTGGGCAGCTTCCAGGGCATGGTCTTCTCCCCCCGCTTCTCGCCCGACGGCGGCAAGGTGATCTTCTCGGTCGAGCGCGCCGGCAACAGCGACCTCTATGTAATGAACCTGGCCAGCCGGACGTCCACCCGGCTCACCACCGACCCGTCCATCGACACCTCCGGATCCTTCTCGCCGGACGGCGCGCGGATCGTGTTCAACTCGGATCGGGCGGGCTCACCCCAACTCTACGTGATGGGCGCCGACGGGTCTGGCGCCCGGCGCATCTCGAATGGCGGCGGCCGCTACACGACGCCGGTGTGGAGCCCCACCGGCGAGTTCATCGCCTTCACCAAGCAGACCGGCGGCGAATTCCACATCGGGGTCATGCGGCCCGACGGCTCGGACGAGCGCCTGCTGACCTCCAGCTATCTGGATGAAGGCCCGACGTGGGCGCCGAACGGGCGGGTTCTTATGTTCTCGCGTGAAACCCCAGGCGGCTCGCCTAAGTTATGGAGCGTGGATGTCACCGGTCGAATCCTTCAACCGATGCCCTATCCCGGTGCAGGATCCGACCCCGCCTGGTCGCCTTTGCTTAACTAGTCTTGCGCCGTAATCCCGCCCGATAGACCCTGCAAATGATTTGCAATTCACCGCACGAGGAGACGTAAATGATGGTCGAGAGCTTCACCGGTAGCACCGTCCTGCGCCTGGCCCTCGTCGCCACGGCGGCCTGCTCGCTGGCCGCCTGCCAGAGCAAGCCCAAGCCGAGCTATCCGACGACCGCGCCGCCCACCAACACCGCGCCGAACACCACGCCCCTGCCGCCGACCGCCGGCCCGGTGACGGGTCAGCCCACCGGCGCCCTTCCGGGTTCGGCCCAGGACTTCGTCGTCAACGTCGGCGACCGCGTCTACTTCGACACCGACAGCCATGACATCCGCGAGGACGCCCGCCCGCTGCTGTCGTCGCAAAGCGACTGGCTGCGTCGCTATCCCAGCGTCGCCGTCCGCATCGAAGGCAACGCCGACGAACG
>JAIXTR010000429.1 GCA_027483845.1 Caulobacteraceae bacterium
GCCCAGGCGTCGGACAGTCCGATCAAGCTGATCGGCGTCGGCGAGGGCGTCGACGACCTGCAACCTTTCGATGCGCGAGCCTTCGCCCGTTCGCTGGTCGGCCTTGAGGAACCCATCCGATGAGCGCGGAGAACAAGCGGCACTGGGTGCGGTACTTCGTCGACTACGCCGCGCTGGTGGCCTTCCTCGCGACGTTCCTGGTCACCCGCAACATGCAGACCGCCACCTGGGGGTTGGTCGCCGGATCGATCGTCGCGATCGCCGTGGGCTTCGCGGTCGAGCGGCGCATCGCGCCCCTGCCGCTATTCGTCGGCGGCGCGGGGCTGGTGTTCGGCGGCGCGTCCCTGTTCTTCCACGATCCGCGGATCCTGAAGGTGAAGCCGACCATCGTGAACACGGCCATCGGGCTGGGGCTGCTGGTGGGGCTGGCGGTGAAAAAGCACCCGCTGAAGCTTGTGCTGGGCGACGCCTTCGACATGCCCGAGGCCACCTGGCGGCGGCTGACGATCAACTACGCGCTGTTCTTCGTGTCGCTGGCGGCGCTGAACGAACTCGTCTGGCGGACACAGACGGACGAGACCTGGGTGTTCTTCCGGTTTCCGGGCCTGATGATCCTGACGGTGGTGTTCTCCATCGCCCACGCGCCGCTGCTGATGAAGTACGTCAAGGCCGAGGAGCTTCCGCCGCCACCGACGGAATAGCGGCCTCGCGCGCTACTTCGGGAAGGTGACAGAGTTCGGTCGCAGGTGCGGCGTCTGCAGGCGATTGTAGTCCGCGTCGGCGAGGCCGCCGACGATCATGCTGAGGATGTCGGAGCCGCAGGCCTCGGCGGGCGGCGGGTCGCGATAGAGCTGGCGCCATAGCGCGACAGCCTCCTCGTAAACGCGATCTTCCCGGTTCATGGCCATATGCTCTTCGTTGCACGGACCAAACCCGCCGGAGCGCCGCGACGTTCCGGACAAATAATAGTTAATTTCGAGACTTAGCCGTAGATGCGGCCGCGCGGACTCAGACTCTGATGTCGAAGAGCGAGCCGGGACGGAGGATCTTGCTCGGGGCTTCGCCGGGCGTTGTGGGCGTCGTGCGCTGGGTGGGGACCGCGGCTGTCGGCGCGGCCGTGGTCGTCGACGAGCTGGTCGCCTGGGCCTGTCCTCGCGCCTGGCTGAGCGTGTCGAAGAACGCCCGCTGTGCGGCCAGCTTTCCACTATCCGCTGGCTGCGGGCGGGCCTGCGTCTGCGGATAGAGGTTGGGGCGGATCGTGGTCACGGACGGCCAACATGGTTAACGGGCGATGGCCCCAAACTGCCGCGTCCGTCTCAACGCAGGGTTAACGCGCCAGCTTCGCCAGCCGTTCGGCCTCGGCTTCGGTGAGTGGGCCGGTGTGTTTCGCCAGGATCGTGCCGTCGCGGCCCACGACGTAGGTCTCGGGCACGCCCGTGACGCCGAATTCCACGCCCGCGCGCCCGTCGCGGTCGACAAGGGCGGTGGTGAACGGGTTTCCGAGGCGGGCCAGGAAGGCCTGGGTGTTGGGCGGGGCGTCCTTGTAGGCGACGCCGATCACCCGCGCGCCTGAGCCCTTCATGCCCATGAGGATCGGATGCTCGACCTCGCAGGGCGCGCACCAGGAGGCGAAGAAGTTCACCACCATCGGACCGTCCGCCGCCGCCTCGCGCAGGCGGACGGGCTGTCCGTCGGCGAGCGTGGGCAGGGTCACGTCGGGGACCATCCGGCCGACCAGCGCCCGCGGCTGATACTGGGAGTCGGAGCGCTGCAGGGCGTAGAAGTAGAACAGGCCGCCCAGGGCCACGAGCGCCACGATTGGCAGGAACGCCAGCCAGCGGCTCATCCTACGTCGCTCCCGTCGGGAGCTTCGAAGGACAAGGTCCTGCGTAGCCTTGGCGAAGCGGGATCATTTGCGGGTCAGTTCTTCGTAGCGCTTGCGCCAGCGGCGGGCGTGGTTGAGCGAGAAGCCGACCATGCCCGCGAAGACCAGGGCGGAGATCACGAAGGCCGGGACGATGAACTCGGCGTATTTGAAGTCGAACATCAGCTCTGCGCCTCAGTCATAGGCCACACGCTGAGCAGCCATCTCGGCGCGTCGGCGCCACACCTCGCCGCGGATCCGCACCAGCCAGAGCGACCCGAACGCCGACATATAGGCCAGGGACATCAGCAGCAGCGGGATCCAGAACACCGGCGGCATGGCCGGTCCGCCTTCGCGGAAGATCGACGAGCCCTGATGGATGGAGTTCCACCACTCCACGCTGAAATGGATGATCGGCAGGTTGATCGACCCCACCAGCGCCAGGATCGCGGCGGCCCGCGCGGCCTTGACCTCGTCGTCCATCGAGGCCCGCAGCGCCATATAGGCGATGTAGAGCAGGAACATCACCAGCACCGAGGTGAGGCGGCCATCCCACTCCCACCAGGTGCCCCACATGGGCCGACCCCAGAGCGAGCCGGTGACCAGGGCCAGGAAGGTGAAGGCCGCGCCCAGCGGGGCGGCGGCCTGGGCGGCGCAGTCGGCCAGGGTGTGGCGGAAGATCAGCGCCAGGAAGCTGGCCACGCCCAGGCAGAGGTAGGCGAACATGCTGATCTGGGCGGCCGGCACATGGATGAACATGATCCGGACGGTCTGGCCCTGCTGGTAGTCCTCGGGCGCGGTGAAGCCGAAGTAGAGGCCGGCGGCGGCGAGGCCCAGGGCGATGAGCCCGAACATCGGCGCCGCCCAGCGGGAGAACGCCATGAAGCGATCCGGATTCGACAGGAAGGCGGGCGCCCAGCTCATCCGTCCGGCATAGAGTCCGCGCGCGCGCCCCGCAAGTGACGCTAGCGCGCTAACGACGGCCCGGCGACCAACTGCATCGCCATTCGGGTTAAGCTTTCTTCATGTGCTTCCAGAGGGGCGGCGCGGCATAGCTCCGCGCCTCGACGAAGGAGAGACACGCATGTTCGCCGTCCTGTTCGCTTCGGCCGCTGTCGCCACCGCCGCCATGCCGCCGATGGATCCGACCGCGGTGAAAGCCATCGAGGC
>JAIXTR010000291.1 GCA_027483845.1 Caulobacteraceae bacterium
GCGCGCGCCGAGGCGGTGGAGATCGCCGCCCTCTGCGGGTGCGAGGTCGCCCTGCACTGGACGCCGGACAGCGCCTTCCTGCAGGCCCATCCGAAGGCCAAGCTGCTGGCGATGCTGGATGAGATGGGGGTCAACGAGCCGCTCGCCGCGGGCGCGCGGAAGGACGAGCTCGTCGCCCTCGTGGCGCGGCGCGCCGCCGAACGGGGCTGGGCGCCCGCGTTCCTCAACTGGCGGGCTGGATCCGGACCGGACACGGACGATGAGCCGCCGCCGGATCCGGCCCCCTGCCACCCCCTCCCGGCTGACACGCGGGACGCCCTGGCCGCGGACGACCTGACGCGGTTGGCGGCCTGACGGGAAAGCCCGGACCGGACGCCCGTCGCGAGCGCCGGGACGCCGCGCCGCGGACGCCGGCGTGTCCCGAGCGCGGGCCTGTCTGGAGGACGTCCCGGCCGCTGCGCGCAGCCGCCTCCCACCTTGAGCCGGCCTCCGGGCTGACGGCGTCGTTCCGGTCGCTCCGGGACGGCGCCGTCGCTTTGGCAATGCGCCGCGCCGGACGGTCTTCTGAACGCCCGCCGACCTCAGCCGAAAGCGTCGGGAAGGTATCCGAACACCGCCCGACGAACCCGCGCGCCGAGCGCCCCGGCGTCCGTCTCCCGGCGCTGTCCGGCGGCGTCGACCATGCCCTTGACGATCGCCAGGAGGTCCGGGGCGATCTCACGCGCGGCAGCGCTGTCGAGACCGCCCCAGAGGAGGTTCCGCTGAAGCGCGGACACCAGGGACTGCGCGAGGTCGCGAAGGTCATCGGCAAGCGGAAGGCGCGCCTCCTCAAGATCAAGGAGCCGGGCCAGGACCGGACGCCGGAGTTGGTGCGCCACGCAGGCGGCGATCATCGCCTCCAGCGCCTCGCGCGGCGACGCCGCCGTTGCGCAGGCCTCGACCTCCGCCAGCAGGGCTCCGGTCTCTCGCTGAATCAGGGCGCGTGTCACCGCCTCCTTGGTCGGAAAGTACTGGTAGACGGAGCCGACGCTGACCCCCGCCCGCAGCGCCACCGCATTGGTGTTGTAAGCCTCGAGCCCGCGCTCTTCCAAAATGCGAGCCGCCCCCTCCAGGATGGCGGCGACGGTGGCGGCCGCGCGCAATTGCTTGGGACTTTTCCGAGGGTTGAGAGCGTCGTCGCGCGCGGCTTTCGTCACGGGATATGCGAGTCCGAAATGTGAGGGATTGCTCACAATCTACAGCCTCCTGAAGCGAGGACCAAATCCATGAGCCAACCCCAAACACCGATCGCCGACCGGCCTGAGATCACCGTCTTCATGCTGGTGAAGACCCAGCCTGAATGGCTTGGGTTCAGTATCGACGAGCGGTTCGCGCAACTCGCCCGTCACCTTCAGCCGATCCTGAAGAAGCACCAGACGGACGTTAGGCTGCGCTTCTTCGACGTGGAATTCTATTCCACCCGTGTCACCGACCTTCTGCTGTGGGAAGCGCGGACCCACAAGGCCTGGCAACTGGTCGTGGAGGACCTGCGGGAGACGCCGATCTGGGACCGATACTTCCAGATCGTCGACATTCTGCCCGGCGTCGAGGACGCCTACGCCGACAACTACGGCCGGGAGGCTGTGACCGCCTGATCGGGGGGCGCCCAAGGTGACCTGCGCCTTGGGCGCCATCGCCCGCCCGCGCGGCGCGGGCCGGCGCCCAGGCGGTCGACGCCGGAGGAGGAAGGAAGGGTGTCGTGGGGCGAGCCGATGGGGCTCGCAACCGGGAGGCACCCGCCATGGCCGCCATTTCGTCCTGGACCGACGACCGCACCCAAACCCTGATCGACCTCTGGCGCGTGGGCCGAAGCGCCGCGGAGATCGCCCGCGCGCTGACGGGCGTCAGCCGCAACGCCGTGCTCGGCAAGCTCTATCGCCTCGGCCTCAGCCGTCCGCGTCCGGCCGCCAGGCCCGGTGACCGGCGCCCCGCCCCGGCGCCGCCATCCGCGGTCCGACCGCGTCGGCCGCCGTCGCGGACCACGCCGCAACCGGTCCCCTCGGGCGAACCGGAGATCGGCTTCACCGACATCAGGGGCGTGGGCCGCCACGCCTGCCGCTGGCCAATCGGCGAACCCGCCTCGGCGCGCTTCGCCCTGTGCGGCCGCCCGGCGGTCCGCGGCGCCTACTGCGCCACGCACGGCGCACGGGCGTACCGGCCGACGGCCCCGGACCACCTGCTGAAGCTCGCCGGGCTCGCCTGAGCCTCGGGTCCCCCCACCCCTCGAACGGAAGGCGGCGCCCATGCCTCGCACCCCTACACGCCCCGATCTCTACGCCCGTGTCACCGACGCCATCCTCGCCGACCTTGAGACCGGCGTCCGACCCTGGACCAAGCCGTGGTCCGCCGGACCCCGCAGCGGGCCGGTCCGTCGTCCGCTGCGCGCCTGCGGCCAGCCCTACAGCGGGATCAATGTGCTCCTGCTCTGGGGCGAGGCCCTGGCGCGGGGGTTCCAGGCCCCGACCTGGATGACCTTCCGCCAGGCGCGGGCCCTGGGCGCCCAGGTGCGACGGGGCGCCCGCGGCGCCACGGTCGTCTACGCCAGCCGCTTTCGCCGGACCGTCGCCGACGGCCGCGGCGGCGAAGTCGAGCAGGCGATCCCCTTCCTGAAGGCCTACACCGTGTTCAACATCGACGAGATCGAAGACCTGCCGGCGACCTACCGTCCCCTGCCGAACACCCCGCCCGACCCGCCGGTGCGCCTGGCGCACGCCCACGCCTTCGTCGCGGCCACCGGGGCCGAGATCCGTTACGGCGGCGACCAAGCCTACTATGCGCCGTCCTCCGACCACGTGCAGATGCCGCCCGCCGCGGCCTTCCCGGACCTCGTCGACCTCTACGCGACCCTGGCCCACGAACTCACGCACTGGACGGGCCACCCGACGCGGCTCAACCGCGACGTCGGCGGCCGGAGCGGGGGCGACAAGGCCTATGCCCGAGAGGAACTGGTGGCAGAGCTAGGGGCCGCCTTCCTGTGCGCGGACCTCGGCCTGGAGCTCCGGCCCCGCCGCGACCACGCCGACTACATCGGCGACTGGCTGCAGGTGCTGCAGAACGACCGGCGCTTCATCTTCCAGGCCGCCGCCCACGCGCAGCGGGCCTGCGAC
>JAIXTR010000185.1 GCA_027483845.1 Caulobacteraceae bacterium
GCAACCTAGGCCCGGAACGCCCGAGGTCAACCGGGCGCGGGCGATACGGGCCGTCAGGCGTCTTCCCAGGCGTCTTCTTCGACAGCCGCGGGCTCCGGCGCGCCGCCGGCGAGCAGGCGATCCACCCGTTCCAGCAGGTCGGCGCCGCTGAACGGCTTCAGCAGGCCGCCGCAGACGCCGTAGCCGGCCGCCGCCTCCACATCCTCGTCGGTCAGGCCGCGGCCGACCAGGAGCACGGGCAGGCGCGAGCCGAGGGCCTCGAGAACCTGCAGGCTGGCCATGGCGGCGAGATGCCGCTCGAGGACCACGCCGTCGATCTGCTCCTTTTCGAGAAGATCCAGGGCCGCCACGCCATTGCGGGCGGCGAAGACGGTGTAGCCGGCCACTTCGAGACGGATCTGCGCCATCTCGAGGGTGGTGCGGTCGTTATCCACGATGAGGACCCGATAGGACGGGGGTGCTTGGAACAGCATAGGATGCAGGTCTCTCAGAACAGGTCCACTTCGCCCGGGTCGACGTCATCGGCTTCTTCCACCGGCGCACCCAAGCCCTCGGCCATGCGGTCGGCCAGGGCGCCGAGGGTCAGGCTGGCCAGGGCGCCATCGACCGGCGCGACGGCCTCCTCCGGGGTCGCGAAGCTCATGTTGCGGGCGAAGCAGGCGAGGCCGGTGAGGTGCTGGGCCAGCAGGTCCACGCCATGCAGGCTCTCGGTGAGCGTCTGCCGCTCGGCGGTGGGAAGCCGATCCATGAATTCGCCCAGGGCCTTGTCCAGGCGAATGCAGCGCGCGGCCGCCAGCTCGATCTCGGCGGACAGCACATCCAGTGTGATCCCCACACCGGGGGTGAAGGCCTCGCTGGGGGTCGGCGCGTTCATCGAAAGCCACTCCGTTTCAAGGAGAGCTTTGCAGCGGACACCTAAACTTGGGTGAATTCCGGGAAGCGGCGTTCGTTTTCGAGGGCTGTTCGGGGGTTTGTGCGACAATCCGCCTCAGGATCGCCGCCCAAGACCGACGTGTTCCTAGACGTCCAGCAGCAGACGCTTCGGGTCTTCGATGGCTTCCTTGACGTGGACCAGGAAGGTCACCGCGCCCTTGCCGTCAACGATGCGGTGATCGTAGCTGAGCGCCAGGTACATCATCGGGCGGATGACGATCTGGCCGTTCACCACCATCGGCCGCTCCTGGATCTTGTGCATGCCCAGGATGCCGGACTGCGGCGCGTTCAGGATCGGCGTCGACATCAGCGAGCCGTAGATGCCGCCGTTGGAGATGGTGAAGGTGCCGCCCTGCAGGTCCTCCAGCGCCAGGTTTCCGTCGCGGGCCTTCTTGCCCAGGGCGCCGATCTCCTTCTCGATGTCGGAGAGGCTCATGACGTCGGCGTCGCGCACGACGGGGGTCACCAGACCCTTCTCGGTGCCGACGGCGACCGAGATGTCGTAGTGATTCTTGTAGATCAGGTCGGTCCCGTCGATCTCGGCGTTGACCTCGGGCACCTGCTTCAGACCGTGGATCACGGCCTTCACGAACAGCGACATGAAGCCCAGCTTCACGCCGTGCTTCTTCTCGAAGATGTCCTTGTACTCGTTGCGCAGCGCCATGACGGCCGACATGTCCACCTCGTTGAAGGTGGTCAGCATGGCCGCGGCGTTCTGGGCTTCCTTCAGGCGGCGCGCGATGGTCTGGCGCAGGCGGGTCATCTTGACCCGCTCTTCACGCTCGTGGATCGCCCGCGGCGCGGCGGGGGCCGCCGGCGCGGCCGGCGCGTTGGCGCGGGCTTCCAGGGCGGCCAGGGCGTCGCCCTTGGTCACCCGGCCGTCCTTACCGGTGCCGGCGATGGCGGCGGGGTTCAGGTTATTCTCGGTCGCCACGCGCTGGGCCGACGGCGCCAGGATCGGCTCGGCGGCGGGCTTGGCGGGCGCGGGGGCCGGAGCCGGCTCAGGCTTGGCTTCCGCCTTGGGCGCGGGGGCGGCTTCGGCCTTGGGGGCGGCGGCCTTTGGGGCCGGTGCGGCGGCGCCGTCGCTGATCTTGCCCAGGATCGCGCCGGGCTCGACGGTCGCGCCCTCTTCGGCGGTGATCTCCGACAGGACGCCGTCCGACGGAGCGGCCACTTCCAGGCTCACCTTGTCGGTTTCCAGCTCCACCAGGATCTCGTCCTTGCGGACCGCATCGCCGGCCTTCTTCGCCCAGCGCGCCACCGTCGCTTCGGTGACGGACTCGCCGAGGGCGGGGGTCATGATGTCGGCCATGGGGGGATCGGCTCCTTAGGTCTCTGAAAACACAAACAAAGGTGGGGTTAGGCGAAGGCTTCCGTAAGGAAGGCTTCCAGTTCTTTCAGGTGGCGGCTCATCAGGCCGGCGGCGGTGGACGCCGAGGCCGGGCGGCCCACGTAGCGGGCGCGCTTGGCCTTGATGTTCAGGCGCTCGAGGGTGAGCTCCAGCCACGGATCGACGAACTGCCAGCCGCCCATGTTCTTGGGCTCTTCCTGACACCAGACCAGCTCGGCGTTCTTGAAGCGCTTCAGCTCGTTGCTGAGGGACTTCAGCGGCCA
>JAIXTR010000671.1 GCA_027483845.1 Caulobacteraceae bacterium
GGCTGTTTCTGATCCTGGGCGTCGTCCTCACGCAGGAGCAGTTCCTGGCCTGGGGCTGGCGCCTGCCGTTCCTGGCCAGCGCGATCCTGGTGGGCCTGGGCCTGTGGGTTCGCCTGAAGATCGGCGAGACGCCGGCGTTCCAGAAGGTGCTGGCGCAGTCCGAGACCAGCCACGTGCCGCTGGCCGAGGTGATCCGCCGGCATCCCGGCGCCCTGATCGGCGGGACCCTGGCGGCGGTGGCCTGCTTCGCGGTCTTCTACATCTCGACCGCCTTCGCCCTGGGCTACGGGACGACGGTGCTCGGCCACAGCCGCGAGACCTTCCTGCAGGTCCAGCTGGGCGCGATCCTGTTCATGGCCGCTGGGATCATCGCGGCGGGTTATGCGGCGGACGCCAGCAGCTCGCGGCGCGTGCTGATGGGTGGCTGCCTGGCGACCGTCGGCGTGGGCGCCCTCATGGCGACGATGATGGGCGCCGGGTCGCTGGTGCTGGTCTGGGCCTGGCTGTCGCTGGCGCTCTTCGTCATGGGGTTCGTCTACGGTCCGCTCGGCGCCTTCCTGCCCAGTCTGTTCCCGCCGCGGGTGCGCTATACCGGCGCCTCGATGGTGTTCAACATCGGCGGGATCATCGGCGGGGGTCTTACCCCCGTCATCGCCCAGTCTCTGGCCAACGGCGGCGGCCTCCCGCCCGTGGGCGCCTACCTCGCGGGCGCGGCGGCCCTGAGCTTCGCCGGGCTCTTCATGCTGAACACCCGCTACGAGGACTAGACGGGCGTCTCGCCTGCCACCGTCGTGCGGTGCATGACGCGGCGGTGGCCGTCGTAGCCGCCGAGGGCGTTGTGCATGGTGCAGCGGTTGTCCCAGATGACCACCATGCCCTCGCGCCAGTGGTGGCGGTAGACGAAGCGGTCCTGGACGATGTGCTGATAGAGCTCGCCCAGCAGCGGGTCAGCGTCGTTGGGCGCCAGACCCTCGATGCCCACGGTGTAGACCGGCGAGATGAAGAGCGCCTTGCGGCCGGTCACCGGATGGGTGCGGACCAGCGGATGGACGCAGGTCTTCTCGGCCTCGGGGCTGACGATGATCGGCATGGCGCGCAGGTGCAGTTCGCGGGCGTAGGGGCTGTTCGGCCCATAGGCGCGGCTGGCGGAGTGGATGGCGCGGAGCGGCGCGAGGCGCGCCTTCATGGCGTCGGACAGGGCGTCGTAGGCGGCCGCGGCGTCGGCGTAGAGGGTGTCGCCGCCGATCGGCGGGATGATCTCGGAGCGCAGGATGGTGGCGGCCGGCGGCTGGGGCTGGAAGCTCCAGTCGGAGTGCCAGTTGCCGCCGAAGGGCGCGACCTTTTCGTCCGGCTCGCGGCGGACTTCAAGCACGTTGGGGTGGCCCGGCATGGGGGCGACATAGGGGTCTTCGCCGAATGGCCCGATCTGCAGGGTGAAGGCTTCGAGCTGGTCCAGGGTGAGCGGCTGGTTGGGAAACGACAGCACCGCGTGGCGGGCCCAGGCGTCCTTGACCTCGGCCAGGGCGGCCGGTTCCAGGGGCTTCGACAGATCGACGCCGGTGACCTCGGCGCCGAAGCCGGAATCCCGCGACTGGACCTTGATCGTGCGATAGGCGCTTTGCGCTTCCATCAGCATCGGCGTTCCTCCTCGAACTTTGGACAAAACACCTGTTTGCAACCGTAACGGCAAGCTTGTAATCGACCGGGCATGGCCGCTTTCGATATCACCGAAGACAAGCTGATCACGCTGACGCCCGACACGGAGGTCGACGTCCGCGAGACCTTCGGTATCGACCTCGACATGAAGGCGCCGGCCTTCAGCGAGCGCGACAGCCACGTGCCGGACATCGATCCGGCCTACAAGTTCGATCCCGAGACCACGCGGGCGATCCTCGCCGGCTTCGCCTTCGACCGGCGGGTGATGGTCCAGGGCTATCACGGCACCGGCAAGTCGACGCACATCGAGCAAGTGGCGGCGCGCCTGAACTGGCCGCTGATCCGGGTGAACCTGGACAGCCACGTCAGCCGAATCGACCTGGTGGGCAAGGACGCCATCGTCCTGAAGGACGGCAAGCAGGTCACCGAATTCCGCGAAGGCATGCTGCCCTGGGCGATCCAGCGGCCGATCGCCCTGGTGTTCGACGAATACGACGCCGGCCGGCCGGACGTGATGTTCGTGATCCAGCGGGTGCTGGAAGCGCAGGGAAAGCTGACCCTGCTGGACCAGAACCGCGTGATCCGGCCCAACCCCTATTTCCGCCTGTTCTCGACGACCAACACCATCGGGCTAGGCGACACGACGGGGCTGTACCACGGCACCCAGCAGATCAACCAAGGCCAGATGGACCGCTGGTCGATCGTCACCACGCTGAACTACCTCAGCCACGACGTGGAAGCCGAGATCGTGCTGGCCAAGAACCCGTCCTACCAGACGGCCGAGGGCAAGCGGACGATCAACGCCATGGTCCGCGTGGCCGACATGACCCGCAACGCCTTCATGAACGGCGACATCTCGACCGTCATGAGCCCGCGGACGGTGATCACCTGGGCCCAGAACGCCGAGATCTTCGGCGGCGACATCGGCCTGGCGTTCCGGATGAC
>JAIXTR010000517.1 GCA_027483845.1 Caulobacteraceae bacterium
AGGGTCAGGCTGCGGCCGGCCTTGCGCCACCACTGGCGCATGTCCTTGAGCCAGGTGGCACCTTCGTTCTTGGGGAGCTTGGTGTTGTACCAGACCCCCAGGGTCTTCACCGCCGTCTCGCCCGGACCCTCGATCCACAGGGCGACATACGGCCGATGGTATTCGGCGACCGGCAGTTTCGGGATTTCGACGGTGACGGTCAGGTCCGCGGCGCTGGCCGCCGCCGGGACCGAGGCGACCCCGGTAAAGGCGGCGAACAGGGTTGGATACTTGATCGCGCGCATCGCGAACTCCTCAGTGAACCAGGAACAGGAGCAACAGCACGGGGATCACCAGCCCGGCGCCGACGAGCGGCCAGGTTGAGACCCGCGCCTTCGAATGCAGTTGCAGAAGCAGGAGGCCCGTGACGCAGAAGACCACGCAGCCGGCCGCGAAGATGTCGATGAACCAGGCCCAGGCCGGACCGGTGTTCCGGCCCTTGTGCAGGTCGTTGAGGTAGGCGATGGCCCCTCTGTCCGTCCGCTCGTAGGCGACGGCGCCGCTTTCGGTGTCGATGGTCACCCAGGCGTCGGAGCCCGGCCCGGGCATGGCGACATAGGCCTCGCCGGCTGACCACTCGACGGGACCGGCGGGCGCCTTGACCTTGAGTTCGTCCTGCAGCCAGGCGCGCGTCGGGGCGGGCAGCTCACCCTTGGCCGCCTCGGCCGCCTGCAGCGCCGGTCGGAGCGCGGCCGGCAATTCCCCTTCGCGCGACACCGTCTCCGGCTTCGCCATGATAGCGCCAGCGTGGTTGAGCGTGATGCCGGTGGTGGCGAACAGCAGCATTCCGATCAGGCAGATCGCCGCGCTGATCCAGTGCCAGCGCAGCGTCTGGCGCAGGAAGCCAGCGCGGACCACCGCGCGCTTTTTTGCCAGCGCGCGATCGGCGGCCGCCGCATCCACGGCGGGGGATTGAACGGCGGCTTCGGTCGGCGGCATGCTCACGACGGGACTGGCGCGCCCCGAACGCGGAGCACTCAAATAAGAATGCTTCGCATTAGCACGCCGTGACGCCAAGGCAAGTGCGCTCGGCTACACCCCCGCCGAAACCATCGCTCGGATTAGCGCGGGGCCATCCGGATCGCACCGTCGAGGCGCACGTCCTCGCCGTTGAAATAGCCGTTGGTGATCATCGTCTCGGCGAGCTGAGCGTACTCTTCCGCCAGACCCAGCCGCTTGGGGAACGGGACCGAGGCGCTGAGGCCGGCCTTTACGTGTTCGGCGGCGCGGGCCAGCAGCGGGGTGTCGAAGATACCCGGCAGGATGGTGTTCACCCGGATCGCCTCGCTGGAAAGATCGCGGGCGATGGTCAGGGTCATGCCGACGATCCCGGCCTTCGAGGCGGTGTAGGCCACCTGGCCGATCTGGCCGTCCTCGGCCGCGACCGAGGCGGTATTGACGATCGCGCCGCGGTCGCCGTCGTCCAGCACCGGCAGCGTCAGCATGCCCGCCGCGCTCTTGGTGATGCAGCGGAAGGTGCCGATCAGGTTGATCTGGACGATGCGCTCGAAGTTCTCGAGCGGATACTCCTTGATCTCGCCGGTCTGCTTGTCGCGCGACACGGTCTTGGCGCCGCCGCCGACGCCGGCGCAGTTCACCAGGATGCGCTCCTGGCCATTGGCCGCGCGGGCCTTGGCGAAGGCTGCGTCGATCTCTTCCGAGGAGGTCACATTGGCCAGGCAGAACACCCCGCCCAACTCCTTCGCCAGCGCCTCGCCCAGATCGGCGTTGAGGTCGAACAGCGCGACCTTCACGCCCTGGCTCGCCAGCCGACGCGCGGTCGCCGCGCCGAGGCCCGAGGCGCCGCCGGTGATGACGGCGGAGATGGTGTTGTCGAGTTTCATGGTCGCTCCAGGATCGGCTTTGGACCAACCCTTTCCACGCCGCACGCAACGTCAGGCAATCACCAGACGTCGATGAACGACCGCGGCCGGACGCCGGGAGCTCGGGTCGGGCAGGACTTGATCCCGCGCAACAGCCAGTCGCGCGTCTCGGCGGGGTCGATCACTGCGTCGATCTCGTTCACCTGGGCCACCGAGATCGCCTTGCCGGCCTCGTACATCTTGCCAACAAGCTTTTGGAACAGCGCCTCGCGGGCCTGCGGATCGGTCTCGGCCTCCAGCTCCTTGCGATAGCCAAGCCGAACCGCGCCCTCCAGGCCCATCGGCCCGAACTCGGCCGTCGGCCAGGCGACGGTGAAGGCCGAGGCCGAAAAGTCGCCGCCGGTCATCGCCTGCGCACCTAGCCCATACCCTTTGCGCAGCACCACCGCGAACAGGGGCACGCTCATTCCCGCGGCTACGACGAACAGGCGCGAGCCGCGCCGGATGGCGCCCGTCGCCTCGCTATCGGGTCCGACCATGAACCCCGGCGTGTCGCACAGGGACACGACCGGCACGCCGAAGGCGTCGCAAAGCTGGAGGAACCGTCCGCCCTTCTCCGCTCCTTCCGAGTCGATGGCGCCGCCCAGGTGGCGGGGATCGTTGGCGATCAGGCCCATGGGCCGGCCTTCCACCCGGAGGAAGCCGGTGATCATGCCCTTGCCATAGCCGCCGCGCAGTTCGATCCACGTGTCCGTGTCCGCCAGCGTCTCGATGATTCGGCGCACGTCGTACGCCCTGACCCGGTTTTCGGGGATCAGATGACGCAGGGTGCGTTGGTCGGCGCACGACCATTCCACCACTCGGCCTTGGAATATGCCCAGCAACTGGCGCGCCGCTGCCGTCGCGGCCGCCTCGTCGGCCACCAGCAGATCCAGGGCGCCGTTGGCGTACTGCACCGCGGACGGCCCGATCTCGTCGGGCGTGAAGACGCCCAGCCCACCGCCCTCGATCATCGCCGGCCCGCCCAGGCCGATGTTCGAGTATTCGGTGGCGATGGTGATGTCCGCGCACCCGAAGAACACGGCGTTCCCGGCAAAGCAGCGGCCCGAGTTGATGGCGATCCGCGGCGCGGTCCCCGACAGGCGGGCGAAGGTCGTGAAGCTGGTGGTGTCCAGGGACGAGGCCGAAAGGCCGCCCACGTCGACGTCGCCCGGGCGTCCGCCGCCACCCTCGGTGTACCAGACCACCGGCAGCTGCCAGTGCTCCGCGAACTCCAGGATGCGGTCGGTCTTCTTGTGGCTGAAATGGCCCTGGGTGCCGGCCAGCACGGTGAAGTCATAGGCCAGGGCGACGCACCGCGCGCCACCGACCTCGCCCACCCCCGTGACGATCCCGTCGGCCGGCGTGTTGATCTGCAGGTCCTCCACCGAGCGCCGTCGCTTCTGCGCCGCGATCGCCAGGCCGCCAAACTCCTTGAAGGTGCCCGGATCGAACAGGTCGTCCAGGTTTTCGCGCGCCGTCCGCTGGTTGTTCCGGCGGCGTCGGGCGATGGCGTCGGGGCGGTTGGCGTCGAGGGTGAGGGCTATCCGCGCCTGCACCTCGGCCAGATCGGGCCGGATCATCTCGAGGTCAATGTCCTCGGCCGCTGCTGCATGGCTGGCCGCCTCGCCCGGTTCGACGAAGGCCAGGGACGCGCCGTCGTCCAGGGTCTGCCCCACGGCGACAGCGAAACTGTGCAGGACGCCCGCGGCGGGCGCCACGACCACGTGCTGCATCTTCATGGCCTCCAGCACGGCCACCGGCTGACCGGCGGCGACCGCATCGCCTGCGGCGATCTCGAAGCTGACCACGGTGCCGCGCAAGGGCGCGGCGACGGCGAGCATCCCCGGCGGAGTCGGCGCCACCGCATCCGGCGCGCGATCCTGAGCCTCCTGGGACGGCGGCGGGGTCAGGGCCGCCGCCCGCGCCAGGAGCACCGCCAGATTGGATTCCAGGAACGTCGTGTCCGCGCGCCCGTGAAGGAACGCCTCCTGCTCCAGCACCGCCCGCAAGAGGGGCAGTGTCGTGGGCGCCCCCTCAATCCTGAACTCCGCCGCCGCGCGACCGGCGCGGGCCGCCGCTGCAGTGAGGGTCGGCCCATGGACCACCAGCTTTGCGATCAGGGAATCGAACGCCGGATTGGTCCGATACCCCCCGTAGCCATAGCCATCCACGCGGACCCCGGGTCCGCTGGGCGCCTCGTAGCGGTGAAGCACGCCGCCCGCCCCGCTGGCGACCTCGCCATCCGCGGACAGGGTCTCGAGGTTCACGCGAAGCTGGATGGCGACGCCCGAGACCGGCAGCGGACCGTCCGCCAGGCCGCACGCGGCGAGACTGTCACCCGCCGCCAATCGGAGTTGCAACTGAACCAGGTCGAGGCCGGTGACGGCCTCGGTCACGGTGTGCTCGACCTGGATACGCGGATTGGTCTCGATGAAGGCCGCCGTTCTCCCGTCGACGCCATCGACCAGGTACTCAAAGGTCGCCAGGCCGCGCAGTTTCGCCGCGACCGCCATGCGCACCGACGCTGCCTGCAGGGTGTCGCGCAGGCTGGCGGACACCCCGATGGCCGGGGCCACCTCGATCAGTTTCTGCCGCCGGCGCTGGATCGAGCACTCACGGTCATGGATCGCGATCGCGTGGACTCCGTCGCCGGCCACCTGCACCTCGATGTGGCGCGCGTGCGGGATCAGGGCTTCGGCATAGAGCCGCCCGTCGCCGAACGCCCCCTCAGCTTCCCGCGCACACGCCGCATAGGCCTCTGCCGGATCCACGTCGGCGTCGACCACGCGCATGCCACGCCCGCCGCCGCCGGCCAGCGCCTTGATCATGATCGGCCCGCCAACCGCGGCTTGCAGCGCGCGGACATCGTCCAGCCCCGCGGTTCCCTCGACGCCCTTTGCGAGGGGCACGCCGTGCTCAGCGGCGAAGGTCCGGGCCCGGACCTTGTCGCCGAACAGGTCCAGGACATCCGGGCTGCCGCCCACGAAGGTCAGGCCGGCGTCCTCGCAGGCTCGGGCGAACGCCGCGCTCTCGGACAGGAACCCGTAGCCCGGATGGACGGCGTCGCAACCCGCCGCCAGCGCGGCCTCCAACAGCGCTGCGGCGTCGAGGTAGGCCCGCGGGCCCACGCCAGCCAGGGGCGCCGCCTCGTCCGCCAAGCGGACATGCAGGGAGGCCGCATCATCCTGCGAATAGACGGCGACGGTCGCGATCCCCAGATCGGCGGCCGCGCGGGCGATCCGGATGGCGATCTCGCCCCGGTTGGCGATCAGCAGGCGCTTCAGGCTGTCGCCCCGTGCCCAAGAGGTTCGAGTTGCATCCGGCGATCATAGGGTCAGCGTCGATAGCGCCGTAACCCCGAAATTGCAGGTCTAGCGTCCGTCCGGGTCGCGTCCGACGATACCGTCGCGCCAGCCGCCGGCGTCGCGCCGCGCCAGATACGCCGAGCCCTCAGGCGTGATATCCCAGCCCTGCCGGCTTCGGCTAGCGAAACCCAACTCGGTCAGGTGCTGGCAGTCGGAGATATTGACGAAGGCGGTTACGTCGCCGGCGCCCTTACGAGCGAGGTTCTGCAGGGCGCTCAGTTGCCCCTCGGTAAGCGGCGGCTCCAACGGGCTAGACCCGCAGCTCGACGAACACTTCCGAGCCTCCGGTCGTATGGCCCAACATCACGACTCGGTAGGTTCGCCCCTCATCCAAAGCCAACAGACCCTCCCCCGCCCGAAACGCCAGCGCGGCCAGTTCGGCGGTGGTGACGAACGATCCGCGCAGACGGGTATGTCCTTCGCGCAGGGCCGCCGGATCGCCGGAGATCTTGTAACTCACTGCCTCGTCGTAACCCGCGAACCGGACGCGGCCTGTCCCTTCGAAGACGGGAAGAACTTTTCGGGTCAGGGCCATCGTCTCTACGCCGCCAATGCACAGGCCCGGAGCGGGCGGGGATATCAAACTCTCGAAGCGGGTCGATGACGGGTCCGGCGCCTCAAGGGGGCGGCCGGTCTCTGTGCACACGAGCCAAGGCGCCATTTGATGATAAGCGGAACGCGCTGCGGCAACGTTTGTTGCACGCTGATGCGCGGGGGGCCGGTCGCGAGGCATCTCGCCCTCAGGTCCTACTCCTCGTTCGGTATGTTCAGCAACCGTCCGCAGGCCTTGCAATGAACCGCATCCGGATCGTGGCGCATCAGGCCGCAGCTCTGGCAGGTGAAGCGCACCTTGTAGGGCCGGATCAAGGTTTGGGCGAAGCGGACGAACAGGGTGATCCCGCTGATCATTATGCCGATGGTCAGCAGCCGACCCCAGGTTCCCGGCAGGGTGATATCGCCGAAGCCGGTGGTCGTGAGCGTGGTCACCGTGAAGTAAAGCGCGTCCACATAGCCATCCAGGCCGGGATGCGTGCGGGCGAACCCCGTGTAGACGAACCCGGTCGTGACGAAGATGAAGGTGATCAGCGTCGCCAGGGCCTTGGAAATGTCCTCCACCCGCGTGTCGTCATAGCGGCGCCCGATCGTGTCCCAGAAGATTTCGCTGTGGGCCAGCGACCACAGGCGCAGCACCCGCAGGAACGCCAGGTTGAAGAGCCAGAGCGGGAACAGCAGGGTTATAAGGACGAACAGAGCGATCCACACGCTGAAGCGCCGGAAGAAGGTCCGAAGGCTGGTGTCGGCCAGCG
>JAIXTR010000165.1 GCA_027483845.1 Caulobacteraceae bacterium
CCGGTCACCAGCGTGATGACGATCCCGATTAGAAGGATAAGATTCATGTGGAGAGGGTTCCGCTTTCCCTAAGCTCGCGTGCGGACGACGCCCCGTTCCCGCTACGCGTAAATGTGGGGGCACAAAACCACGCGGGTTCGGCCAGCACAAGCAAGCCTGCGCCCGATCCCGGGCTGGCGGCGGCCAACCCCCGCCCCATATCCTTCGCAGCCCGATCGCGCCGGGCGCGTTAGGCGTTCAGGAGACCCGAACATGAAGATCCCCGGCCCCGACCATCCGATCACCATCACCGCCGCCGACAAGCGCTGGCGCGCCCAGTTCCAGGGCCATGTGATCGCCGACAGCGCCGAGGCCCTGGTGCTTCAGGAAGCCAGCTATCCACCAGTCATCTACTTCCCGCGCGCGGACGTCTCGATGTCGTACGTCTCGCGCACCGAGCGGACGACCCACTGCCCCTACAAGGGCGACGCCAGCTACTACACCGTGCTGATGGACGGCCATTTCGCCGAGAACGCGGTCTGGAGCTACGAGCAGCCCTTCCCCGCCATGGCCGGGATCAGCGGCTACATCGCCTTCTACCCCGACAAGGTCGAGGTGTTCCCGATGGGCGAGGCGCCGGACACGGGCGCGCCCGTCGGATCGGGGGCGTCCAGCACGGACGTGGACCAGATCGTCCAGCACACCGATTCCGGCAGCGGCGCGTCGCAGCGCGAGCACTGGCCGGCCAACGTCGAAACCCCCAACGTCGACGAAAACCCCCGCTAGGACTGGGGAACGGTCTGGGCCTGCGCCAGCGCGCCGCCGGTGTAGGCCAGTTCGGTCGTCACTTCGCGCACGCACCAGGCGGGGATTTCCACCGCCATGGCGGCCATCCGGTTGGTCGCCTCGCACTCGGCGGTGATCAGGCCCTCGAACGGCCCCTCGAAAACGTCCACAACGAACGCCCCGGCCTTGTGCCGCCGCTTGGCGATCCGCGCCCCTGGTAGCCGCGAGAGCATCCTGTACTCCCCGTCGTCGAGATAGAGGTTGGTCATCGGCCCGATCAGAGGATTGTCCGGCGCGTACTTCTTCGCCAGCTTGAACTCGCGTTCCCCGGTCGGATGCGTAATGGCCCGCAGCCGAAGGCGGCCGCCGTCGATGTAGAGGTCCTCGATACGCCGGGCGCCGGCCGCGTCCAGAGCGGGCATGGTCGCAGGGTCCACCAGGAACCGGCGCTCGGCCACCCAGTGGGCGTACTTCGGGAGCTTGATCGCCATGTTCGTCCTCGCGAGGTCCGGCCCGGGCCGGTCAGCGGATCACGGTAGCCGGCCAGATCGACGTCTTCGAGACACTCCACATCCGCTGCGGCGCGCGTCTCGAAAGCTCGCCAAGGGCCTCAGTACGCGAAGTCCTCGAAGACCCGGCTCGCGTCGCCGTTCCAGCGGGTGTTGTACAGCTCCAGCAGGCGCTCCGCCGGGGTGACGCCCGTCTCGGCGATATGCTCGAGCTCGGCCAGGTAGCCGGATTCATCGACCATGCCGCCCGAGAGGCGGTTGCGGTTCTTCAGGCCGGACCGGGCGATGGCGACCATGTCCTTGGCCACGTCCTGCACCTTGCGGCCGGCGATCTCGGCCTGGAGGCCCAGGCGCGCCACGTCGGCGCGGAGACGCTCGTGGTCCTCGATCTTCCAGTCCTTGCACAGGTCCCAGGCCGCGCTCAGCGCTTGGCTGTCGTAGAAGATGCCCGTCCAGAGGGCCGGCAGCGCACAGAGACGGCTCCAGGGCCCCGCGTCGGCGCCCCGCATCTCGAGGTACTTCTTGAGCCGCACCTCGGGGAAGATGGTGGTGGTGTGGTCGGCCCAGTCCTTGATGGTCGGGCGCTGACCGGGCATTTCGTCCAGCTTGCCGTCCATGAACTCGACGAACGAGCGGCCGGCCAGGTCGATGTAGGTGTCCCCGCGCTTAGCGAAGTACATCGGCACGTTCAGCGCATAGCGGGCGTAGGTTTCGAAGCCGAAGCCGTCCTGGAACACGAAGTCCAGCATGCCGGTCCGGTCGGGGTCGGTGTCGGTCCAGACGTTGGCGCGCGCCGAGACGAAGCCCGACGGCTTGCCCTCGATGAAGGGCGAATTGGCGAACAGCGCGGTGGCGATCGGCTGCAGGGCCAGCGAGGTGCGGAACTTCGCCACCATGTCGGCCTCGGACGAGAAGTCGAGGTTCGCCTGCACCGTGCAAGTGCGGAACATCATGTCCAGGCCCATGCCGCCGACCTTGGGCATGTACTCGCGCATGATCTTGTAGCGGCCCTTCGGCATCACCGGGACCTCGTCCCGGCGCCAGATCGGCGTGAAGCCCAGGCCCAGGAACCCCAGGCCCAGTTCGTCGGCGACCGCCTTCACCTCTTCCAGGTGCTGGCCGGTCTCCTCGCAGATGTCGTGGATCGTCTCCAGCGGCGCGCCGGACAGTTCGAACTGGCCGCCGGGCTCGAGGCTGACGTTGGCCTTGCCCCGCTCCAGGGCGATCACGTTCTCGCCCTCCATCACCGGGGTCCAGCCGAATCGGGTCAGGCCATCCAGCAGCGCCTTGATGCCGCCGGGCTCATAGGGGACCGGCGCATGGTCCTTGACGCGGAACACGAACTTCTCGTGCTCGGCGCCGCAGCGCCACTCGCTCTCGGGCTTGGCGCCCTCGGCCATCCAGCGGACCAGGTCTTCGAAGACCAGAGGTCGATCGTCGCAGGCGACTTCGGCCATGAATTCCTCCCCGGCCTGAACGCCGTAGCACTGGTTTTGGTCCAGCGCGGACGCGTCTTTACGCCGTCCAGATAGGTGGGCGCAATTCCATCAAGCTCAAGGGCAGGCTGTCACACAGTGCGGCGAGGGCGTAGGCTGGACCGGTTCGCACCGCCAGGAGGGCCTATGGACGCCGAGAACGTCATGAGGGCCACGCCCTTCTTCCGCGTGGCCGACATGAAAGCGTCGCTCGCCTTCTACGTAGAAGGTCTCGGTTTCGAGATCGAGAAACGGTGGGACGACCGGGGGGTCTTGCGCTGGGTGTCGCTGAAGCTGGGCGGCGCGTCGCTGATGCTCCAGCAGTTCCGCCCCAAGGGCCAGGACGCCTGGGTGCCCGACGGCAAGGTCGGCGAAGGCGTCAGCATCTTTTTCAACTGCAAGGACGCCATTGCGGTCTGGCGCACCGCGACCGCGGCGGGTCTCGACATGTCGACCCCTGAGGTGGGTAACGGCATGTGGTTGACCGGCGTGGACGACCCCGACGGCTACCGCCTCGAATTCGAAAGCGTCACCGACGCCCCGGAAGACAGCGTCTTCGAAGGGGACTAGGTCCAGTCCCCGACGCGCGCCTGCCACAGCGTCAGGGCGCTGATGGCCGCCGTGTCCGCGCGAAGGATCCGCGGTCCCAGCGATGCCGGGGTGGCGTAGGGCAGGCTTCTCAGTGTCTCGCGCTCGCGGGGGGAGAACCCGCCCTCCGGTCCGATGAGGATCGCCCAGGGCCCGCCCGCCGTCACCGCGCCCAGGACGGGCGCCGCATCGCCCGCCTCGTCGCAGAACAGCAGCTGCCGGCCCACCTCCCAGGTGGCCAGCATCGCCTCCAGCTTAACCGGCGCCAGCACCTCCGGCACGTCCAGGCGGCCCGTCTGTTCGGCGGCCTCGACGGCGATGGCCTGCAGACGGTCGACCCGCGTGTGATCGGCGTTGGTCCGCTCGGTGACCACCGGGCGCACGCGCCGCGCGCCCAGCTCGGCCGCCTTCTCGACGATGGTCTCCAGCCGGGCCCGCTTCACCAGGGCGATCACCAGATCCAGGTCCGGGCCGATCGCCTGCGGTCGCGTGCAGGACAGGGCGGTCAGGGCCACCGCCCGCTTGCCGACCTTGGCCACGGTCGCCCGCCATTCGCCGTCGCGCCCGTTGAACACCGCCACCGCGTCGCCCACCGCCTGGCGCATGACGGCGGACAGATAGCGGCTCTGTCCCTCATCGAGGTCCAGGGCGGCGCCGGGGGCGAGATCGTGAGGCACGAAAAGGCGGATCATTGGCTCCCCATAGCAATCCCGCGCATAGTGTCGCCATGACCAAGTCCGATGACCAAGACGACAACCTCGAAGCCCTGCAAGTCGCCCTGGTGCGCTTCCAGCAGCGCGCCATCGATACGGGCGAGCGCGATCTGGTGATCTTCGAGGGCCGCGACACCGCCGGCAAGGACGGCGCGATCAAGCGGATCGTCGAGCACCTCTCGGTCCGCGCCACCCGCGTCGTGGCCCTGCCGAAGCCCACCGAGCGCGAGCGGAGCCAGTGGTACTTCCAGCGCTACGTGCAGCACCTCCCCGCGGCCGGCGAACTCGTGATCCTGAACCGCTCCTGGTACAATCGGGCCGGGGTCGAGCGGGTGATGGATTTCGCCACGCCCAGCGAACAGGAAACGTTCCTGCGCGACGTAAACGTGTTCGAACGCATGCTGGTCGGCAGCGGCATCCAGATCGTCAAAATCTGGCTCGACATCTCCCGCGAGGAGCAGGCCAAGCGCCTGAAGGCCCGCCGCAGCGATCCGCTCAAGGCGCTGAAGGTCAGCCCGCTCGACGCCGTCGCCCAGGAGAAGTGGGACGACTATTCCAAGGCCCGCGACGAGATGCTGACGCGCACCCACTGTCCGGAAGCGCCCTGGACGGTGGTGCACACCGACAAGAAGCGGCAGGCGCGGTCCAACGTCATGCGCCACCTTCTCAAGGAACTGGCGCCCGCGGATATCGCCAAGAGCATCCCGGCCCCGAACCCCAAGGTGCTGTTCCCGTTCGAGCCCGAGGTCCTGACCGACGGCCGCCTGGCGCACTGATCCGGCGCTGCGACAACCCACCGCAAGCCCGACGCGCGCCTTCCGGGTCTGTTCCGGTTGCCACCGAGCGGACCCTGCTGGCGTTAACCATAGATTTACCAAGATTGTTCGTCGTTCGTTCCATCGTTAGGCTGCCCTGACGACTCACGGGGCGCGCATGACTCGAGACACGCTCACGGCCGGTGAAGCCCGCCGCATCGCCTTGGCCGCGCAGGGCTTCGGCGGCCGCCGGGACGGCGCGGTGACTCGCCGCCAGCTGCAGGCGCTGATCGCGCGGCTGGGGGTGGTCCAGATCGACGCGGTGAACGTCGTCTCCCGCACCCACTACCTGCCGGCCTTCTCGCGCCTGGGCGCCTATCCGCGCGACCTGCTCGAGGACATGGCCTGGGGTAGGCCGCGGCCGCTGTTCGAATACTGGGCCCATGAGGCCTCGCTGCTGCCGCTCGAGACCCAGCCGCTGCTGCGCTGGCGGATGGCCGACGCCCAGTCCGGCGTCGGCACCTGGAAGGGCGTCGCCCGATTTCTGCGCGAGCGGCGCGACTTCATCGACCGCGTGCTGGACGAGGTCGCCGCCCGCGGGCCGCTGTCGGCCTCGGACCTCGAGCTCGGTCACAAGGGCGCCGGCGGCTGGTGGGGCTGGAG
>JAIXTR010000209.1 GCA_027483845.1 Caulobacteraceae bacterium
AAGGCGGGCGGACCCGCGCCGGAGGGTCGTTTCGGCGATCTGGCCTTACTGGCGCCGGTGAAGGATTATCCCGCCCGTCACGCGTCGACCCTGCTCGCCTTCGAGGCGGCGGCAGAGGCGGCGCGCAACGCGGTCGATCGGAGAACTTGATGCCGGACTTCATCTTCCTCCATCACGACGACGCCTCGGGCGACGGCGGGCTGGACTGGGATCCCTACCTGAGCCGGCTGCGCGAGGCGGGCGTCTTCCAGGGCGGCAGCCGGATCGGTCAGGGTCATTGCGTGAAGAAGTCGGGCGTCGCGCCCGAGCCGATCAGCCACATTTCCGGCTACGTGCGCATCACCGCCAAGGACCTGGAAGAGGCGCGGACGCTGCTTCCGGGAAACCCGGTGTTCGAGGCCGGCGGCACAGTGGAAATCCGAGAACTGCCACAGGGCAGCTGAGGCGGAAGGTTCCGTTCGGCGCCGATCCGTGCTACGCGGCGCGCCTCGTTTCACTACGGTTCGCCATGCTTCGTCTGACGGACATCGCCGCACGTTTCACCCCGGCCCATCGGCTGGCGATGACGGCGGCCACGCGAACTACTCCCGCCGGCGCGGCTTGAACCTCTCCGGGTCCCGGCGTACGCACGGGGCTCGAAACCGCAAATCGCAGCCGGCATGAGCTTCTACGAGAGATGCGTCAGGGGGCTCCTGCGAGCCTATAAGTTGACGCTTTCGCCGCTGATCGGGCGGCAGTGCCGGTTTCTTCCGACCTGTTCGGAATACGCCGCCGACGCCCTGATCGGACATGGCCCCTGGCGGGGGAGCGTGCTCACCGTCAAGCGGCTGTGTCGATGTCATCCCTGGGGTGGCGCGGGATACGACCCGCCGCCGCCTCCGCGCCAAAAGGGTGGACCCCCGGCGCGCGACTGGAAGTGTGAAACATGATCGATCTGATTTTTCCCGACGGCTCGAAGCGCGAGTTCGAGCCCGGCGTGACGGGCAAGCAAGTGGCCGCCTCGATCGCTCCCTCGCTGGCCAAGCGGGCCGTGCTGGTCAAGCTTGACGGGGAACTGCTGGACGTCGACCGCCCGCTGGAGCGCGGCGGCAAGTTCGAAATCCTGGATCGCACCTCGCCCGAGGCGCTCGAGACGATCCGTCACGACGCCAGCCACGTGATGGCCGAGGCGGTGCAGGAGCTGTTCCCGGGCACGCAGGTGACGATCGGCCCGGCGATCGAGGATGGCTTCTACTACGACTTCGCCCGCGACGAGCCGTTCAGCCTGGACGACCTGGCCAAGATCGAAGAGCGCATGCGGCAGATCGTCGATCGCGACGAAGCGATCGTGCGCGAGGTCTGGGACCGCGACGAGGCCATTCGCCACTTCCGCGAGATCGGCGAGGACTACAAGGCGCAGATCATCGAGAGCATCCCGGCCGGCGAGCAGGTCAGTGTGTATCGCCAGGGCCAGTGGAAGGATCTGTGCCGCGGCCCGCACCTGCCCAGCACCAAGGCGGTCGGCAAGGCGTTCAAGCTGACGAAGCTGGCCGGCGCCTACTGGCGGGGCGATCACCGCAATCCGATGCTGCAGCGGATCTACGGCACCGCCTGGGCGACCGAGGCTGATCTCGAGGCGCACGTCCATCGCCTGGAAGAGGCCGAGAAGCGCGACCACCGCAAGATCGGGCAGGCCATGGACCTGTTCCACATGCAGCCGGAAGCCAAGGGCATGATCTTCTGGCACCCAAAGGGCTGGACGCTGTACCGGGCCGTCGAGGGCTATATGCGCCGCCGGCTGGACGACGACGGCTACGTCGAGGTGAAGGCGCCTCAGATCATGGACCGGGGCCTGTGGGAGAAGTCCGGCCACTGGCAGAAGTTCGGGAAGAACATGTTCACCTGCGAGACGGAGGAGGGCGAAGCCCTGGCCGTCAAGCCGATGAACTGCCCCGGCCACGTGCAGATCTTCAATCACGGCCAGAAGAGCTACCGCGACCTGCCGCTGCGCATGGCCGAGTTCGGCGCCTGCCACCGGTACGAACCGTCGGGCGCCCTGCACGGCATCTTCCGGGTCCGGGCCTTCACGCAGGATGACGCGCACATCTTCTGCCGCGAGGACCAGATCGAGGAAGAATCGACGAAGTTCATCCGCCTGCTGGAGAGCGTCTATCGCGACTGTGGCCTCGAACTTCACGCGGTGAAGCTGGCGCTGCGGCCCGATGAGCGTTTCGGCACGGACGAAGTCTGGGACGTCGCCGAGGCCAAGCTTGAGCGCGCGGCCAAGAATGCGGGCATCGCGCAGGTGGAGATGCTGCCGGCCGAGGGCGCCTTCTATGGCCCGAAGCTGGAATTCCACCTCCGCGACGCCATCGGCCGCACTTGGCAGTGTGGGACGCTGCAGCTCGACTATGTGCTGCCCGAGCGCCTCGACGCCGAATATGTGGCCGAGGACGGGTCCAAGCAGCGGCCCGTGATGCTGCACCGGGCGATCTGCGGCTCGATGGAGCGCTTCATCGGGGTGATGATCGAGAACTACGCTGGCGCCTTTCCGCTCTGGCTGTCCCCGGTCCAGGTGGTGGTGGCGACGATCACGTCCGACGCCGACGACTTCGCGCTGACAGCAGCGGCCGAGCTGCGGGCCAGGGGTCTGCGGGTCGAGGTCGACCTGCGGAACGAGAAGATCAACTACAAGGTCCGCGAGCACAGCCTGGCCAAGGTCCCGGTGATCGCCGTCGTCGGTCGCCGTGAGGCGGAAGAGGGCAAGTTGGCCCTGCGGCGCCTCGGGTCCGACGGCCAACAGATCCTGACCCTGGACGACGCCGCGAACATTCTTGCCACGGACGCGACTCCGCCCGATGTTGCCCGCAGGGGGCGTCGGGAGGATGCCGGTCAGGGGGCCGGCGTGTTGGAGGCTGGATGAACGGCATCGCCGCGCAGATCGTCGCCGCTGACCCCGCGCCGTCGCTGGATGCTGCCCAGCCCCGCCGCAGCGTTTCCGTGGTGATGGTGGTCTATATGACCGGCGAGGCGCTCGAGCAGAGCCTCGCCTGCGTGCTGGACGATCCACACGTCGACGAGCTGGTCGTCGTCGACAACGGCTCGACCCCGGATGAAGCCCAGCGGCTGGCGACCCTGGCCCGGGTTGACCGCCGCGTTCGGCTGCTGACCGGCCATGGCAACGTCGGCTTCGCGCGCGGCGCGAACCTGGGCGCGGCCAAGGCGCAGGGCGAGTTGCTGGTCTTCCTGAACCCGGACGCCTTCCTGAGAGAGGGGTGCATCGCCGCCCTGGCCGCCGAGCTTGAGGGCCGAGCGGCGCCCTGTCTCGTCGGCGGCCGGATCCTAAACGCCGACGGCACCGAACAGCGCGGCGGCCGGCGTGGCGACATCACGCCGCTGAGCGCCCTGATGTCCATGAGCGGCCTGGCCCGGCTGTTTCCCAGCTGGGGCCGCTACGAGGTGCATTGGGAGGACGACGCCCTACCGGACCATGCGGTCGAGGCGCCGACGATTTCCGGGGCCTGCTTCTGCATGCGCCGCGAGGATTTCGACCAGATCGGCGGCTTCGACGAGGGCTACTTCCTGCACGTCGAGGACGTGGATCTGTGCTGGCGGGTGCGTCAGGCCGGCGGCGAGGTCCTGTTCCACCCCAAGGCCGAACTGACCCACATCGGCGGCACCAGTCAGACTAGCCCGCTGAAGGTGGAGTTCCACAAGGGCGTCGGCCTGGCCCGCTACTTCCGTAAGCGCGCCGTCGGCCCGGCGGCCTTGGCCGCCGCCTGGGCGCTGTCGCCCCTGGTGCTGATCGCCGCGGTCGCCCGGCCGCTGATCTGGCGGGTCACCGGGCGAAGCTAGGCCGCGACCGTCGCCTTCGGAAAACCGCCGGCCTTGGCGACCGACGAGGCGACGCGCTTGCCCAGCAGGTTCGACGCCCAGACACCGATCTCGATGAGCTGGTCCAGGTCGTAGCCGGTCTCGAAGCCCGCGCGCTCCAGCATGTAGACCAGATCCTCTGTGCCGATGTTGCCCGTGGCGTTCGGTGCGAAGGGGCAGCCACCCAGACCGCCGACCGAGGCGTCCAGCACGTCGACGCCCGCCTCGACGCCGGCGAAGGCGTTGGCCAAGCCGGTGTTGCGCGTGTCGTGGAAGTGCAGGCGCAGGGGGATGTCGCCGGCCGCAGCGCGCGCCAATTCGACCCGGCGGCGGACCATCCAGGGATCGGCGACCCCGATGGTGTCGGCCAGGGCGATCTCGGCCACGCCGAAGCCGGCGGCCGCCTTGACGATGGAGGTCACGCGATTTTCGGGCACCTCGCCTTCGAAGGGGCAACCGAAGGCGACCGAGACCGTGGCGGTGATCGGCGGATCGCCGGGCCTGCGGGCCGCGACGATGGCGCCCAGG
>JAIXTR010000670.1 GCA_027483845.1 Caulobacteraceae bacterium
CCCTTCCGCCCGCCCATGGTGCGGAACGAGGCCGGCAGGATCAGCGGCGGCTGGCTGCGGGCGTCGCTGGGCGTGAACAGGGCCCCGAAATTGAGCGTCGCGCGATCGATGGCCAGCATGTCTTCGTCCGACAGGCGGCCGAATTTCCGGGTGGGAATGACCTCGCCGGTAGCGCTGAACGTGACGGTCGGCTCCACGCGCAGGACCGCGGTGACCTTGTGGGAGAGGCTGACGATGTGCTCGAGGGCGAAATCGACCTGGAGGCGCTGGCCGTTGGAGGCGACGAACGACACCGGGTTGCGCTCACGCTCACGCTCGGCGCTGACCTGTTTGCGATAGGGCGCCGACCCTTGGGTGTCGCGGGCTACCGCCATCTTCGCGGGGTCGACGTCGGCGACGGTGAGTTCGGTGCCCTCGATCTTGCTGACGGCGCGGATGCGGATGTCCATGGGATCGACCGACCCCAGGAAGAACTCCAGCACGTCCTCCAGCACCTTCATGCCCACGGCCTGGGCGGCGATGCCGTCCTCGGTGGTCATGGCGACCAGCACCTCGGTCTCGCCGATGCGGTGGTGGACGTCCTGGTAGGAAAGGTACTCGTTGAGCTTGCGGCCGAGGTAGCCCCAGACGTCGTCGCGCTTCTTGGGCCAGCGATCGCCAGACCGCTCGCGGATCGCCTCGACGCTGATGGTGAAGACGGCGCCGCGTTCGACCCGGTCCGAGCCCGCCAGCCGCTCAAGCACCGCCGCCGCGTCGACAGCCGTGATCTTGGAGACAGACGTGCCGACGTGGGGCCGTGACATCGGAGCATTGTCGCCGAGATTGGCAAACCAATCCTTGCCGTCGCATAAGGCGGGACGATGCAGACTCTTTTCCTGGTGGCCGCCGGCGGGGCGACAGGCGCGGTCGTGCGCTATCTCCTCGGCCTGCAGGCGATGCGTTCGCTGGGCGGCGCCTGGCCGTACGGGACGCTCGCGGCCAACATCCTGGGCGGGCTGCTGATGGGCGTGCTGGCGGGCGTGCTCAGCCTGCGCGGGGGCGCGGACCAGGAGAAGTGGCGGCTGTTGCTGGGTGTGGGCGTACTGGGCGGCTTCACAACCTTCTCGGCCTATTCGCTGGAGGTGGCGCTGATGATCGAACGTCGCGCCTACGGCCAGGCGGCGGCCTACAGCCTGGGCTCGGTGGTGCTGTCGATCCTGGCGCTGTTCGCCGGCCTGATCCTGATGCGCCGGCTGCTGGCGTGAGAGAGGTCCGCACGCTCTACGTGGACGCCAGCGAAGAGGGCGTGCGCCTGGACCGCTGGTTCAAGCGCCGCTGGCCGCATCTGAACCACATCATGCTCCAGAAGCTGACCCGCTCGGGCCAGATCCGCGTGGACGGCGCGCGGGCCAAGCCGGACACCCGGCTGGCGGCCGGGGCCCAGGTGCGGGTGCCGCCGCTGCCCGACGCGCCGGAGCCGCGCGAGAAGGGCCAACTCGACCCCCGCGACGCGGCTTACGCCAAGAGCCTGGTGATCTACGAAGACGAAGAGGTTCTGGCGCTCAACAAGCCGTCGGGCCTGGCGGTGCAGGGCGGCACCAAGACCCTGAAGCACGTCGATCGCCTCTTGTCGGCCTGGGGCGAGGGGCTGGACCGGCCCCGCCTGGTCCACCGGCTGGACCGAGACACCTCCGGTGTCCTGGTGCTGGGCAAGTCGCCCCAGGCGGCCGCCAAGCTGGCGGGGGCCTTCGCCAAGCGCCGGGCGCGGAAGATCTATTGGGCGATCGTGGCCGGGTTCCCGAAACCGGGCGACGGGGTCATCGAACTGCCGCTCGCCAAGAAGGGCGTCGGCGACCGCGAGATGATGGTCCCGGTGGACGCCAAGGACGAGCGCGCCGAGACCGCCGAGAGCGAGTTCGTGACCATCGCCCGCGCCGGGCCGCGCGCCG
This sequence comes from Caulobacteraceae bacterium, assembly GCA_027483845.1. GTDB lineage: Bacteria > Pseudomonadota > Alphaproteobacteria > Caulobacterales > Caulobacteraceae > Phenylobacterium. Next base: position 1,929 of record JAIXTR010000670.1, read on the forward strand.
CCTGGATGGCGCTTTGGCCCCACACCGGCCGCACGCACCAGCTGCGCGCCCACATGCTGGCCATGGGGCACCCGATCCTGGGCGACCCCAAGTACAACAACGAGGCCTCGGTCGCCCTGTCCGACGGTCTGAAGCTTCAGCTGCATGCCCGCCGTCTGATCCTGCCGCACCCCTCCCGGGGCACGCTGGCGCTCGAGGCTCCGATCAGTCCTGAGCTGCGCGCGGGCTTCGAACGCTTCGGCTTCGACGAGCACGAGGCCGACCCCGAACCCTTCGAGAGGCGACGTTGAGCATCGATCCCCTGGACCGGGCCAAGGCCCTGCTGGACGCGGGCCAGTTGACCGAGGCCCTGGCCGTCACCACCCCGTTGGCCGACCACCGTGAGCCGTCGCACCGGGCGCTGGCCATGCATTCCACCGCCTTGAAGGCGCTGGGGCGTCGGGACGCGGCGCTGGTGTTCGACAAGCGCGCGACGATGCGCTTCGCCAACAGCGGCGTCGCCTGGCACAACCTCGCCGCCACCCTGGGCGACCTAGGCATGGGGGCCGAGGCGGTCGAGGCCATGAACCGGGCGTTCCGGCTCGGTCTGGACGGGGCGCTCAGCTGGGGTGTCATGGCGCGGGCGAAGGCCGCGGCCGGTGACCTCGATGGGGCCGAGCAGGCCTATCGCGAAGCGTTGAAGCGCGCGCCGCAGCGGACCGAGGCGGCGATCGAGTACGCCGACATGGTGTGGATGCGACGCGGCGACCTGGGCGAGGCGCAGACGGTGCTCGACACCTGCGCCCACAACGGCGGCCCCCCGACACCCCTCCTGCTGGCGAAGGCCAAGCTGTTCGAGGCGGCGGGCGACCTGGACAAGGCCGGTGACCTCCTGTCGCTGGCGGCAGAGCGGATGCCCGACGAGATCGCGCTGACCATGGCGGCGTCGCAGGCGGCCCTGGAACGTGGACAGCTGGACGAGGCCGAGCGTCTCGCCCTGATCGCCGAGTCGCGGGTTCCGGATTCGCCGGGGGTCTTGAACCAGCTGGCGATCGTCTACCTGGCGCGGGGCAAGGCGGACCTGGCCCTCGAAAAAGCGCGGAAGGGCCTGGCGTTTTCGCCCGACAACCAGTCGCTGCTGGGGTGGACCGCCACGGCTGCCCGCGCCGTGGGCGATCCGCTGTATGGCGAACTCTACGACTACGGCGCCATGGTGGGAGTCTACGATATCGAGACCCCGCCCGGCTGGGACAGCCTTGAGGCCTATCTCGCCGACCTGGCCAGCGCCCTGAACGCGCTGCACCTCTACGACCAGCATCCCGCCACCCAGTCGATCCGGCACGGCAGCCAGACCACCTACCGCCTGACCGGCGCGCCGGATCCGGCGATCAAGGCATTCTTCAAGGCGATCGACGCGCCGATCCGCCAGCATATGGCGGTCATGGGGGCGGGGACCGATCCGACCCGCTCGCGACAGACCGGAGACTACCGGATCGAAGGCGCCTGGTCGGTGCGGCTGAAGCCCGGCGGCTTCCATCGGGATCACTTCCACGCCGAGGGCTGGCTCTCGTCGGCCTTCTATGTCGAGACGCCGGAGACGGCCTTGGACAGCCCTGAGAAGCAGGGCTGGATCCGCTTCGGCCAGCCGCCCTTCGCCACCGATCCAGCGCTCCCGGCCGAGCATTTCGTGCGGCCCAAGCCGGGGCGGCTGGTGCTGTTTCCATCGTACATGTGGCACGGCACCGTGCCGTTCACGACCGACGAGCGTCGTCTGACGATCGCCTTCGACGCGCTCCCGACCTAGACAAGCCCGAGCAGGGGCCGAACGGTCCCGCTGTCTGGGAAGACGGACGTATCCAGCGCCCGCCGGTCCAGGCCCAGGTGCTCGGCCAGCAGGCACTTCTCCAGCGCGCGCAGGTCCAGGGCCGGATAGACGTCGCGGTCCTCGAACAGCGCTTGTCGCCTCAGGGTCGGCCAGTCGCCGATGATGCTGCCCGGCTTCAGCGCGCCGCCCAGGATCAGGGCTGTCGATCCCGTCCCATGGTCGGTGCCGCCGGTGCCGTTGACCCGGGCCGTGCGACCGAACTCAGTCACGACGAGCACGACCGTGTCCTTCCAGACGGGTCCGAGACCGGACTGCAGACCATCGGCCAGGGCGTCCAACGCCGCCAGGCGGGCGGCGAGCAAGCCCGGCTGGTTGGCGTGGGTGTCGAAGCCGTCGAGAGAGACCGCCGCCAGCTGCGGGCCGCCGGGCGCTCTCAGGAAGCCGGCGAGGGCGTCGCCCATGGTCCGGGCGGCCTCGGCGCCCTGGCCCGCGCCGGATTGGCGGCCGTTCGACATCATTCCGGCCGTCGCTGCACCGCTCTTTCGCGCCATGGCCTCCGTCTCAAGCCCGCGCGCCAGGGCCGGGCCGAGGAGGGCGTCGTCGCGATAGAGATCCTGCAACAGGGTGGGTAGCCGCGCGGTGTTGTCCACGCTGCGGCCCGGCGACCAGGACGCAGCCGGCGCGGGGCCGCGCAGGATCAGCGGCGCGGTGGGGCCCACCGAGATCGCCTCGACCTTGCCCGCCGCGGACAAGGCCTGGACGGCTCGGTTCAACCAACCCGACGTGGTGGCGTAGACCCCGGCTGCACCGGTCTCCAGGACGTCCTGTGCCTCGAAGTGGGAGCGGGCGCGGTCTGGCGTGGCGACAGCCGGCGCGATCCGCGCCTGGCCGGCC